>CAMCZE010000091.1 GCA_945885655.1 Bacteriovorax stolpii
CGTAATTTGTGTAGCTTGCAATTTTTGTTGATTTGTCGTCTAGAGCGCCTACAGTGATCGTGTTACTCGATTTAATCGCACTTGGATAATGTCCATCACGAACAACTTGAGACTCATTGCCAGCAGCAAATACAAATAGAATATTTTTCCAATCTTTTTGAATGTTTTGAACAATATATTCTTCGACCCCAACTCTTAGAACTTCCCTGGCCTGCGAATTGGTAAACTCTTGAGAATCAAGTCCAAGTGACATATTAACAACACGTGTACCCTCCCTATGAGCAAAATTTATGGCCGCATACATATTCATCGGAAATTTGAGAGCACTAAACATTTCATAAGTCCACATTGCATCTTCTGCATGCTCAGGATACATCTCTTTTACTGCATTCAATCCTTCTTCATTAAGTGGAAGGAGTCGGATGGGAACAAGCCCTAAAAGATCATCTGCTAAAAGTTTTTCACCTTTTGCATTTTCAAGAAGTCCTCCACGAAGAGCAAGGCCCGCCACATGTGTACCGTGAGAGAACCCTCCAAAAATCTCATCTTTAAGTCGCTCCCCTGTCATTGGATCTATTATCATAGGGAAAGGATGAAGATCGCTAAAGTTGGCATCGTCTCCTGAAAGATCAAGTCCTAGACCCTTTATTCCATTTTTTAAACCGAAAGTTGAGTAACGAATGTTTTTATGAAGACTAGGATGAGTATAATCAACACCGGAGTCTATTATGGAGATTAGAACTTTATGCCTTTGAGTTTGAACAAGGAGCTCTCCCTCAGGAATTGGAGCGACTGGATTAGATACATCATGAAATATACTTCCTATAGGAAAGTCTTGTTTGGGAACAAAAAAGCAAGACGAGGCCATAAGTACAATAAATAAATTTAAGAGCAATCTTAAAGGCAGCATCAAAAACTCCTCACATAGAATATGTCCTGTATCTTAGGGGGAGAACTGAATTTGGGTCAATGAGTGATAGAAAACAATGCAAAATCAACATGTTTTTCGTAGGCCCTTAAATCTTAAGGGGTGCCGTATGTATCCAGATTTTTACAATGTCACCCCTAACTTGAGTTTTCAGGGTTGAAGTCCGGGATGCATGGCAGGCCAAAAAACTCAAATGTGTTTGCTATAAACTTAGCTCTGAGAAATGAAGAGTAAATCGCTTTGTATTTTAAAAGCATTTAATTAAAGAATCGCCTTTTAACTCATTAACATCGTGAAAATTTTCAACATTTCTTCTTAAGATAAAATTGATCTCAATTATCTTTTGTGTCACCATCATCCCAACCTCAAGATTCCCTTAAGATAAGGATGGTCAAAATGGCGTTAAAAAAAACTTTCGCATTTTTGTTTTTTTTCTTTTTTCTTCTTTCGTGCGGTAAAGAGAACAGTGACAACTCTTCTCCTGCTCAATCAAAAGTTCAAGATTTATCAAGTGCTGATTCAGAAATTTTAGACTCTGGCCCAGTGCCAATGGAGGCATTGACTTTTTCAGTCAACGTTAAAATGATTGGTTTTACTCCAGAACAAGAGGCGATGATTTATAAAGCGATTGAACTGATCAAACAAGTCGTGAGTTCTGAAGACTTTCGAAATCAGGTGCTTAATAAAAAATATAATGGCCGTTTAGGATTTTTTGATAACGAAGGTCTTTCAAACAAACAGATCTATAAAAAGATTCTTCTGGCCTCAGAAGTTTTAAACCCAGATGATCATAACAACACGATGGATTTGGAACTTGAGCTCTACCAAGAATCTTCTTCAACCACCATTGGTTATACATATCCAAACGTTACGAGGATCTGGATCAATAAAAAATTTCTGGATCAATTTGATGCCCATAATGTGGCCGATAACTTATTTCATGAATGGCTTCATAAGTTGGGTTTCTCCCACGACACTTCTTATACAGCTTCGAGAAGACATACTGTACCTTATGCTATCGGCTATTTGGTGAGAGATCTGGCACGATCCATCAATAAATCTACCATTTGATATACTGATCTTCGCCAATACCTGGAAGTCCGGAGATTTGAAATATCTCTTTTGTCTCAGGATCTTTAATCATGCCATCAAAGACACCTATGACTTGAGAGAATTCACTTTTAACTATTTTTAAATCTTTATGCTCTTGATGTATGCCTTTTGGCGTAAAACGAAGATCGATTAAACCGTCGGCCGTTTTCATCTTCCATTCAGACATAAGATTCTTTTTCTCAAAGATAAAATCTGCTTCCGTAAGTGCATACATTTTATCTTTGATCCACAAAACGTTTTCCAACTGTCCACCTAAGTTATTCCCCTTTGCGAGGTTAAAACCTATTCCTCGTCCATCCGGCAAACGTCCCTGAGCAAACCCCCAATACCAATGAATGATGCGTGGATAAATACCAGAAGAATAATCAATAGATCCTAAAGCATTTTCTAAATCCCATTTCTTTTTCCCCAGCTTCATCTCTCCTTTAACTGAAAGAAGATTGGATTTCTGAGTAAAAGCAAACTGATGTTCATTCTGTCCTCCGATGACGGCCAGTGTGTCTGGAGCGCCTGAGGTCTCGAGAGTGGCCGATAATTTAAATCCCATGAGGTTAAGATCTACTTGATAAAAAGAGGATCCTTTGACTCTTTGAATCTCAATTTTTGATCCCGGCCGTTTAAAGAAGGCCCTGGCCCCTTCGCCTGGATAATCATTAACGTGAAGATTTAATTTAGGCATGCCTATGAAAGAAACATCTTTGAGCGTTTTCCCATTTTTTAAATCAACAACTGTGATAAATGCATTTCCAGCGTATCCAACATCGGCGATAGCACAGGAAACAAAAAAATCTTCACTGCCGATTCCAATAAAAAACCAACTTTTATGGCCTAATGCCTGTTTGATTCCACTCATTGAAAACGATAAAGGCTTAGTGATCAGAGCGTGATCAAATCCACCTGTATAGGCCCCCTTCTGGGCGTTTCCTTGAGGGCCTAAAATAAATTCCGGTCTCGGCTTCAGCTTATTACTCATTATTAACCTCTTTTATAACCGTAATTATCAGGCATCTTTTGCACAGTATATTCTAAAAAAATTGATCTCTCTACTAGGATCAATAGAGCGAGTCATGTTAATCTTTTTTGGTAAGGGCGTGCCAAGGATGGTTCTATGCTTGAATGGTCATTTTTTTGTTGCCTCTTTTTTGTAGTTACTTCTTGTTCTATCCTCGTCGATCATAATCAAAAAGTACTCGCACCAATGTGGAACCATAATATTCAAATGTTGAACATGGATGAGCTTCAAAAAGTCAAAATCAGAACTGCTGCTAATCTCATCAAAAGTGTTGTGACCTCTGAAGAATTTAAAAAACAGATTCTTAACCACACTTATAACGGCCAGAAAGCTTTTAAAGATAATAAAGGTTTATCTAACCTTGAAATCTATACGATTATCCAGGAAGGTGCTGAAACACTTTCTCCTGAAAAAAATAGTACAATGGATGTGGAAATTGAACTATTTCATGAAAAAACAACGACAATCGGTTACACCTATCCCCACACAGGAAGAGTTTGGATGAATACCAAATACTTTGATCGTTATACACCGATCTTAGTGGCCGACAATCTTATGCATGAGTGGATGCATAAGTTAGGTTTTGAGCATGAATTTAAGTGGTCACGGCATAGAGAACATTCGGTTCCCTACGCCGTTGGATATCTGATAAAAAAACTATCTAAACAACATCTACATTCAAAGTGATGACTTTTTTCTACCAATAGCAAAAAGCCCTATGGCCATGGCAAAAAACATCATCATGCCAAAAAGATCTGAGGTCGCAAGACTTCCCATCATCGATGACATGTCCAGCTTGGCCGCAAAACCATCCATGACTTGAGTGAGAGCAAGAAGAATACCAGCGATGGCCCCACCGGCAATAAGACCAGATGAAAAAAGAATTCCCGGGCCCGTTTCTGAATCCGTATTCGCAGAAGATTCTTTTTTACGCTCCACTAGATATCTCACGACTCCTCCGACAAAAATGGGAGTTGAAGCTGAAATTGGAAGATACACCCCTACGGCAAATGGCAGAGCTGAAATGCCACATAACTCAAGTACAAGGGCCAGGGCCACACCTAAAAGTACGAGTCCCCATGGAAGTTTTTGAGTTAAAATCCCATCAATAATAAGCGACATTAAACGTGCTTTGGGAGCTTCATATTTGGTAACACTGGTACCGTCATCACGTTTACGAAGCACACCATTGATTCCTGGATCAACAAGATAAGTCACAGAGCCTTGATCATTGACTAAATACTTACCTGGTGAGAGCACTTTTAAAGTCTCTTCCGAAGATTGATCAGTGACTTGATAAACAAAGTATTCGTTTTTATCCAAGGCAGCTTCGGGGCCCGCAACTTTTTGTTTCACTTTCAGAGAGCTCATATCAGTGATGACATAGGCCGGAACATTTCTGGAATAAATCGTTGATGCATCGTTAAGGAGTTTTAAAGAAAAACCAATGACGATGGCACTTGTTAAAGCACCAATCAAAAGACCGATCTGTTGATACTTCGGAGTGGCCCCCACTAAATATCCTGTTTTAAGATCTTGAGATGTTGTCCCGCCATTTGAAGCAGCGATACACACCACGGCCGCAATACTTAAGGCACCCACACGATGTTCAGGGCCAATCCATCCCACGGCCAAAAAAACTAAACAAGTAAGAAGAAGTGTGGCCACCGTCATGCCAGAAATGGGATTTGAGGAAGAACCAATCTCACCTGTGAGACGAGAACTCACTGTCACAAATAAAAACCCAAAGAGGATGATCAGGATTGCTGAAAAAAGGTTAATGTGAAGGGCCGGAGCAAACCATAGTCCCATGACCATAAGGATCGTGCCAATAATGACAAACGAAAACGGTAAATCGTCCTGAGTACGGTCTTTTTTGATATCTGTTTTAGCGCCAAAGACACTATTCAGACCTGATTTTGCTCCATGAAAAATAGTTGGTAAGCTCTGAAGTAAAGAAATGATACCACCAGCAGCAACGGCCCCTGCCCCGATATAGAGAACATAGTTTCTCCAAACATCATGAACACTCATCTCACTGATGAGAGTTTTAGCTGGGAAAAGTGGTTCTGTTAAAGGCCCACCAAAAAGAACGATCATCGGAATGAGTACAAAACTTGAAAGCACACCACCGGCCATCATAATGGCAGAAGTTCTGAGACCAATAATATAACCGACTCCTAAAAGTTCTGGTGAAACTTCTGAAGAAATGGCAGAGCCCTTAAAAAAGCTAAATGCTTTTTCGGGAGCATCTTTCCAAAGTCTCATGCCAACGTTAAAAAACTTATAAAAAAGACCTAAAAAGAATCCACCAAAAACAACCTTTCCTGATGATCCACCTTTTTCACCGACAATTAAAACTTCTGCACAAGCAGTACCTTCTGGGTAAATGAGTTTGCCATGTTCTTTAACAATCAGGGCCTGTCTTAGTGGGATCATCATAAGGACCCCAAGAAGGCCACCCAGGATAGAAACGGTCATCACTCTTTCTAAATCAAGATCGTAACCTAAGATTAAAAGAGCAGGCATGGTAACGGCCACACCAAAAGCGATAGACTCCCCGGCAGAACCAGTTGTCTGCACCATATTGTTTTCAAGAATGGTGGCCTTCCTCAAACCAAACATCTTTGATAAACCTTTAAAAAGTGTGATGGATAACACCGCCACAGGAATAGATGCTGAGACGGTCATACCAACTTTAAGGGCAAGATAAAGGGAAGAAGCACCAAAAAGAATTCCTAAAACTATTCCCATAAGAATGGGGCCCAAGGAAAACTCTTTAATATTCTCTGAAGCGGCCACGAAGGGACGAAAATCTTTTAACATGACAGTACCTCTAGGAAAAAATCTTCCTAAAGGTATACCCATTAAAACTCTTTTATTAAACAAATTTAGTAAGTTGCTGTGATGAAAAGCTGCATTTAGGGTGACACTCTTTTCACAATATCTCTAGACGACTTTAATTGACTGGCCGTGGTAAGTTACTGTTTCGCCTGAACGAACTTTATATCTTTTACGGGTTTCAACGACCCCATTGACGACCACTTCGCCTTGAGAAATGACATGTTTAGCATGTCCCCCATTTTCACAAAGGTCAGTGGTTTTAAGAAGGTCACAAAGAGCAATAAATTCAGCATTATCTTTTAAATTAAAATCTTTCATGGAAGGGCTTTTAACTGAATTACGGCAAGGATATCAAGACGCATAACCCTGCCGCATATTCTTTACAGGAAACGAATCACCCTAAAAAGCTTCCCAATAGGCATGATTGACTTCCGAAGAAATAAACTGATTTTTCACGCTTCCAGTGCGTTCTTCCCTAGCAATGTCACGAGGTTGCCAAAAATACATACTCCTAGGAATGAGATAACAATCCTCAACATTTTGATGGCGGACGTAATCTGAGTATTTTACCGCGACAGGACACGTTCTGTGACTATAAATAAATTTGTCAGTCCAGTTTTTGATCGTAAGAGGAACACTTGTATATCTTCGATCTAAAACTCGACTCACAATTGCTCCCTCCTCACTTACTTGGACCATAGGAGTAACATGAAACCACCAACCATAACGGTAGTTTCGAATATAGCGATTTGTAAAAAAAAGAAATAATTTTTGAGAACGCAGACCACTTCGTTTAAATTCTTCATAATCCCATATATGGGCGCGATTATAACATTGAGAGTTTGATTGATAATTTCGGCGCATTCGATTAAAAATATTTGTGGCCTCCGCTAGCCCTTGAACAATACTTGGATCAAAAGAAAACTTTTGTTCTGAAAAAGTATCTGTTTGTTCTTCACGTTTATGATCCAAGGCAAGAAAACTGATAAAATGATGGGTCTCATCTAATGAGATCTCAACCTTTTGTTTATTCAAAAGACTTTTTTTAAGTTCTTCCAGATTTTTTATGTCATCACGGTCTAGAAAGACCACTTCACCTGAATCGAGTTTTATAAGATGGTCTTCAGTTATTTTTTGGGATTCAGAAATTTCAGAAATATGGGATTCAATAACCAAAGCATGGGCCTGTGATACAAAATACATGAAGAATATAATTGGTAGAATAAGATTTTTCATGAACACTCCTTTGGTATTTTTGCAACAATCAAACATTAATGGGATTGAGATAAAAAAATAGGCCCAAAGAAAATTCGATGGGCCTATTAATGACGACCTAAAAAAGGCTCACTTTAAGTGGTCTTTTTAGATTTAACTTTTTCATTTCACGAACTGTACTACGTACAATTTTTTTAGTCGTAGACTGGATTTCTTTTTGTGCTTTTTTGGCCATTTTCTGTAGAGCATTTTTCTTTAACATAATCTCCTCCTTGAAGATAGATGACCTAAGGCTAAAAGGATGCAGAAGACTATGACGAGAAAAAAAGTTCATCTTAAGAAGAACTTATGTTCCTATTCGTTTAATATTTGACTACAGCTCTTGGGTAGTTTTACTTTCTTCGTATGCTTTTAATGAATATGGTATCCATCGGAACATCTCCGTGACCGTTAAGATTTCCGGTACGCACCATCTCCATTCTTTTCAAAACATGCATGCCTTGAATCACTTTTCCAAAAACAGCATAACCAAAACCTGCTTGAGTTGTATTTTGGTGATCCAAAGGTGTGTTATCTTGTACGTTAATAAAAAATTGAGATGTTGCGGAATTCACATCGGAAGTCCTTGCCATAGCAATTGTTCCAGTTTCATTTTTTAAACCATTTGAGGCTTCATTTATAATAGGAGCATTCGTTTTTTTTTGTTCCATTTTATCGTTAAAACCTCCGCCCTGAACCATAAAGTTTTTAATCACTCGATGAAAAATGGTACCATCATAAAACTTAGCATCAACATACTGAAGAAAGTTTTTCACGCTTATAGGGGCCTTAACCTCATCTAGTTCGACTTCGATGGCCCCCGTTGTAGTCTCGATAACAACGACTGGGTTTTTGGCCATGGCAATAGAAAGAGTAAGTAACAAATACACAATTGCTAATTTCATTAATATTCCTTTGATTTTTTAAGATCAACGGTAGCATATTTTATAAGATGGGTGCCATAAGATTTGCACCACGAGAGACAATAGTTTTGAAAAGTCCTTGCTCTTGAAAATCCTCAAGTGAAACTTGTTCGGAAAGCATAAAATCATTTATAAGCATCTCTGTGACATCCTTTATAAAAGTTTTATCGCTTGATATTGTCAAAATCTCGAAATTGACAAACATTGAACGGTGGTCAAGATTGGCCGACCCAAGACAGCAAAAACGAGAATCAATAATCATAACTTTTTGATGTAAAAAGCCTTTAGTATATTTAAAAATTTTAACCCCATGTTCTAAGAGTCGTTGTTCATAGACTTTTGATGCCATAAGAACAACACGATTATCACTGTAAGATGGAAGTAAAATTCTGACCTCCACGCCTCGCAGAGCGGCCAGTATAATGGCATCCATTATACTTTCAGGGGGAACCAAATAAGGATTGGCCATCCAGAGTTTTTCCGTTGCAACATTAATCAGAGTTACATATGTCAAAAGACAAGTGTGTTGAGTATCGGCCGGTCCTGTATGAAGTACAAGAAGATTACTATCGGCCTTCTCATCAGGATAAATTTTCCAATCAACATCTAAAATTTTTTCGCGAGCACAAAACCAATCCTTGGCCGTGGCCAATTGGGCCGCAATCACTGATGGCCCGGTTATTCGAACATGAGTATCTCTCCAAGGGCCCACTTTTTTCCACAATCCAAGGTATTCATCACCAATATTAAGACCACCCACAAAACCAACTTTTCCATCCACGACAACAATTTTTCGATGATTTCTAAAGTTAATTTGAAATTTCCATCTACCATGGCCCCGGTTGAATGCGCCCATTTTAACCCCAGAGGACTTCATTCTTTTAATATAACGTTTAGAAATTTTTGCACCGATTTCATCATATAAAAATGAAACTCGCACTCCTTGCCGGGCCTTACGCATTAAAACTTCTGCAAATTTTTCTCCGATATGATCGTACCGAAACAGATAAAATTGAAAAACAATATAATTCTGAGCTTTTTCTAATTCCTCCAACATGGAAGTATAAGTCTCTTGCCCATCCACGAGAAGTTTGATTGAGTTTTTACGCGTAAAACCTGGCTGGTTATGAAAAGGAATTGTGGCATTGACCATTTTAATTTCTTCTGAAATGGACAAAACCGCTTGATCAATGGGGGACAATAATTCAAATTCATGATGAACTTTTGCATCATAAATTCGACGTTTAGTATTGTATCCTTCAAACCTACTTCGACCAAAAACAACATACATAGGTACACTTAGTATCGGAAAACTTAAAAGGGCCATGACCCATGCCGTGGCCCCTTGTGGTGTTCTAGATCGTAAGATGGCCAAGGCCGCACACAAAATACCAACAACGTGAAAGACAACAAAAGTCCACGTGATCAGGGGATAATGTGCCATGATCCTTACCTAGAGACGACTTCTTGCTCGATAATTTTCACGAATTCACCACATGCAATAGGAAAACTATCCTGTACTGTTTCTTCCGGAGCGGAGGCAGCAGTTGATGGCAAACTGGCCTCATCACTCACTCCATATATCATGACAACTCTTCCATTAAGGTTTAAGTCATCCCCAACTTGAAGTTTAACTAACTGATCAAAAGCATCCGGATCAAAAGAATGAAGGTCGGCCAGAAGTTTTGAGAAGGAAGCACTTCGACGATAAACATATCTTCCCTCATTATTGGCAATAGGGCCAAAGTTGATGCCTTGAATTTGAGAATTTAGATTACTATCAAGTGGAATAAGTCTCTGCCCAGAAACCATAGAACTTTCAACAGCATCAATGACTCCGTCACCATTTGTATCAGAAATTATTGTTGGGCACGTGTTACCTGTAAGAACAACCTGAAGATGCCTTACTCCGGCCGGAGCGCCCTGAATATTTTGATCGACACTAAATTCATCACCCAGAATTTTAATCTTCACTGTACCTGTTAACTTTCCTGAAATGGATTCATTAAGAGGCATGATGGCCGCTTCATAAACACCCATATCATCGACTCGTTCCATTTCTTGTTCTTGTTTTTCTACAGCTGTCGCTGTAACAGAAGTTTTATCATTGGATTTTTTACCACAAGAGGCCAGAGATAAAAAACAGAGCCCGAAAAAAAAAGGCAACAATCTTGTTGTTTGTGACATCTTCAATCTCCTTATTGAGTTTAAACAACACAAAGCAAAGAGCACGCCAAACTCTAACTCATTGATTGAATAGAACAGGTATAATCAAAAGAGGTATTCTGCCCAGGTCATTGCCACAAGAAGAGGCAAAAAGGGACATGATGATCACCAGAGAAATCTGGCGGTGATATCAGTGAAGAAACGTCCTATAACATGATGAAATTTTTTAACTTATAACTAACGACTTCTTTAGTTTTAAGATCTTTATGAACGTGTTCAACTAAACACAATACTTAAATGTGGGGGACCTATGAATTATAAATCTATTCTTACTTTGGTTGGTGGCATCAGCAAGGGATCGTTAAATCAAAAACTTTTTCGTGCCGTAAAAGAACTTTCACCAAAGGATTGTCATCTTTTTACTTATGATATTTCTGAGCTTCCTTATTTCTCACAAGATTTAGAAAAGGATCTACCGGTTCGAGTGAATGAATTTAAAGAAAAAATCAAAGAGGCAGATGCTGTTCTTTTTATCACTCCTGAATATAATCGATCTTTTCCAGGAGTTTTAAAAAATTCCATTGATTG
>CAMCZE010000092.1 GCA_945885655.1 Bacteriovorax stolpii
GAAATTTTCAAATAAAGGACCTCATTTGGAAGGCAATAATCTTATTGACTTGATTCCTGCACATGGCCTTTTATATGAATCCCTACAGAAGTTTAGTCAAGTTGTTGATGAGGTTTCCCAAAGTAAAACCTCAAGGTTTTATGGAGATATCCAATTACTTACCGGCACCTCTTTTATAGGCGAAGTGATCATTTCGAAGGTGAACTCGATTGCTGGGAACATCGTAACAGTATATGTGAGAGATTTGACTGACTCCATTCTTGATGCTCAAAAATTAGATGAATTTCGTGAATCAGCTGTTACGGCAAGTAAATTATCTGCACTAGGTGAGATGGCCTCATCTATAGCTCATGAAATTAATAATCCTTTGGCCATTATTAACAATTCCTCTAGTTATTTAAGAAAATCCATTAAAAACAAAACTGGTAAAGAAGAGGAACAGATTGATTGTTTAAATGATATTGACCAGACCGTGGATAGGATTTCAAAAATAATTTCTGGACTTCGAAATATTTCAAGAGATTCTTCCCATGAGGAGGAAACTTTTTGTAAATTAAGTGAGGTTTTAAGTGATGTTCTAAGTATTTGTAAGGAACGATTTAAGCAAAATAATATTGAGTTAAGCATCAATATATCGGAGAGTTTGCTTGAGCAAAGTCTTAATCTAAGAAGAGTGCAGTTATCCCAGGTCCTGGTCAATTTGTTGGGTAATGCTTTTGATGCCATTTATCAGTCGGATCAAGATGGCAAATGGGTAAAAATAGATATGGCCGAGGAGTCGCCACATCTTTTTATTTATGTCACAGACTCTGGAAATGGAATTCCTGCAGATAAGATAGATACTATTTTTGAGCCTTTTTTTACAACAAAAGAAGTAGGGAAAGGAACAGGTCTAGGTTTAAGTCTTTCGAAAAAAATCATAGAGAGTCAGGGCGGGACAATCCGAGTTGATGCGCAAAAAAAGAATACATGTTTTGAGATAAGGCTACCGCTAAAAGTTAAAGAGACAGTTGAAAGCTAATCGTTATCAATTTCTTTCATGAGCTTAGCATAGGCATTCATGATTTCTTCTTCAGATTCTTGAGCGAGTGTTTTTCTTTCGAAGCCCTCTGTCATTCCACGTGAAACCACTTCCTCTAGGCCATCTAGTTTAGGTTTATCCAGGAAATCAAATGCGCCATATTTGATGGCTTCAAGCATAAGCTCTCTATTGCCGTGACCTGTAAAAAAAATAAGTGGCGTGTTATCGTTTTGTGTTCTTAGTTGTTTAATAAACTCTAAACCATTCATCTTTGGCATCTTAATGTCGCAAATAATACAGTTGACCTTGTGTGTTTCGAGCACTTTAAGCCCCTCAAGGCCATCGACCGCAAGGTAAATTTCATCTGCATATGATTCCAGACATTTTTTTAATCTTTTAAGAAGTACAACTTCATCATCTATAATAAGAAGGTTTCCATTTGCCATTTAATTGAGTCCTAAAAAAGTGTTTTTTTGGTTATGAATGATGAGATAAGTGCTTTTAAGACAGCTGGGTCATGTTTAGAAATTTGTTCCCTATTAGGGATCATGAGTCTTAATGTGTCGAGAGCATTAGTCTTATTTTCTTCCATATATTCGGTAAAAAGGTTGGCAGTGATCAAAACTTTTGCCAATGGATAAATTCTTGATTGAGAAAGGTTATTTGGAAATCCCGTCCCATCACCGTATTCGTGGTGTTGGTAAATGATATGAAGAGTTGGTTTCGTGACACCTTCAGATTTTTCAAGAATTTCCATGCCGAATTGAGGGTGGTTTTTATATTCGATCCAATCTTTAGGTAAAATATTGTTAATCCCTACATCAGGAATGTTTTTTATTCTTGTTTTCCCAATATCATGAAAAAGACTAGCGATAACAATTGCCTCTAAACTTCTCTCACTGGTCCAGTCCATTTTATTGCAAATGATGACTGCAAAGAAGGTCGTATAAAAAGCATGAGTAGTTGAAGTTGACTCAAGGTCTTTTCTTTTTTTAATGTTATCAATCAGTCCCTTAGTTTCACTAACAAGTTTGAATAAATGATGAGCCACTTTTTTTGCTTCAGAGATGAGGTCTTGGCCTACACCAAAAGACTGTGATTCCTCGACAATCTTTTCAATGAGAACTTTTGCGAATTCAATTTTAGACGAGGTGGTGCTGTCCTTATACGTTGTTGAATTAGCGATAAATTCGTTCATGAAATTGATGAAAATAATTCTTTCGTGTGCCTTAAAATAGACATAGTTTTCGTTTTGAGAAAGAGACATGGATTTTTCAAGTTTTAAAGCATCGATGTTTTCGCCAACATTAAAAATCTTGATATATTGGCCATCCCCAACCTTAACAAAAAGATCTAAAAAAAGCGGAGTATCTAATAAAAGGTTTTGAAGGTCGAATATCGTAAAGTCTTTATCCTGTGCCTCAAATTTTTCACCAGTCAGATTATTGTCAGTGCTTCTTTTCTTGCTCCAAGACGTCGATAAGAATGCTTCATCTTTTGCAGCGATTAAATCTTCAAAACTATATGGGGCTATCATAATCTTAAGAATTCCGATCCTCTTTGCAACATCGTTTGTAAGTTCAAGTTCCTCAATCTGAGACAGAGAGTCCGAAGTTAAAATGACTTTAGTTTCAGGATTATTAATCTTTACAAATTTCAAAACTTCCAGCGCAGAGTTTCTTTGAATGTTAATATCAAGGAAAATGCAGTCGCACTTATGCTGCATAAAAATAAGTTGTGAATCTTTTCCGTTGGTGGCCCCGTAGACCTCTTCATTTAATGCTTTAAATTTTTTTGTTAGTGAATCGCATTCTTCTTTGTTTTGGTGTGATATTAAGATGCGCATTAAATGTTCCTCAGATGTTGAAACAATTCTATCACAGGTATTAAAAAGATTTAAAAGTGTTTTAGTTGGAGTATAAAAAAAAGGGCGTTTTACCTTCCAAAGATTGCCTTAAAGGACGTGATGAGGGAGATAGAAAATTTCATTTTTAGATCAGTGTCAATAATATTTAAAAATCCTTGATGATCAAAGTTATTGTCTTCAAGATAACAAACGTATTCGTCGCATAGACCTATGATTTCTGCGATAAAATTTATTCCGGCTCCTGATAGTTGATCTGGATAGCCAGAATGATCCCTTCTTTCGTGATGTTGTAAGATGGCCTGTAAAGTTACCTGCGGTATTTCAGGGATTTCTTTTAGTAGGTCATAGGCCTTAAAGGAATGAGTTTTATATTCTTCCAATTCTGAGGAAGAAAGTGTCTTCGTTGAATGCATGTTTTTAAATTTTGGGTCAATATAATTCAATCCAAGATCATGAAGCATTAGGGATAAAGCGATAGAATCAATCCTTTCTCGGGATGTAAAGCCGAGGGTACGACTAAGCATCCCTCCAAGGATGACAACCGTTGTTGTGTGTTGATAATCCTTGAGGGAATTGAGAATAAGTTGTTGAACTTTATTGTTTTGACCTAAAATGTTTTTTGTTAGTTTTAAACTTTTTTCAAGAAATTTTTTAGCATATAAAATATTTTCAGGATTTACGCCATTGAGCTCAAAACTTGTGAGAATCTGGTCTCCTAAAAGAAGAATAGGGGACATCCATGAGTTCATTTGTCCTTGTTGGACCAACAAACTATCGGTTAAGTCATCACAGAATTTTAGAAATCCCTCATGTTCTGACTTAAGAAGGAAAAAATCACGAACACCCTTTTCGACATAGTTTTTTAATCTCTCTGGTGGCAAAGAGTCTTTCTTTTTAAAAATTTTGACATATTTATCCGATCTTAATTTTATATAAATATCAAAATGACTTATACTGCCAGGCAAAATGTCCTTAATGTGAATACTGAAAAAATTATTGTTGAGAAGTAGGGATTCTTTTTCTACATCTGGGTAATGATCTTCGTGTTCAGGGATTGCATGCAAAGTCGATTTATTATTTCCTGAAATTAATTCGTTCATCTCGTCTAGATCTGTATCTGTTCCAATTAGAAAATCAATCGATAAATCAAAAAGCGTTCTTTGGATCTCAGAAGTATAGTCTTTTTCTGGGTCTTTAAATGCAGTGATCGGTACCAATGGTCTGTTAAATCTGATCTTTTTAATTGTAGCTACAAGCTCTAATGAGATGATTGGAAGATTAACAATGGTGCATCTAATGTGCAGTGATTGATTCGTTAATAAATTTTCAAGCTCTGCGTCTGATTTTGCAATGATTGTGGAATTAATGAGGCTTTGGTGTGTTTCCTGACCCCGAGAACCATCACCATAAAAAATAAACTTTTCCATAATAAGGCAGTATATTTTTAATACTTTTAAATACTACTTAAGAATTCTGAATTTCTGGTAGAATTGAATTCCGGACTTCTTTTGTTTGGTAAGCTGTAAATAATTCTAAGGTATATTTAAGCAATAACAATCACTGTAGTTTCATGGCATCAAACTTAAGTCGGCTTTTACCGATATCATGTAAAAGGGCAGCTGTGCCTAATTCAAAAAGTTCGTTTTAATCGGTAATTCTTAATTTCCTCGCAATTGCCAAACTTAAGCTGGAAACAGTGGTCGAGTGGTGATTATTAGTAAGTGAAATGCCAGCGGACGCGAGCATACTTTTAATGACGTTTCGGTCAGATAATATAAAGTCACTGATCTTTTCAGATTGTTGTTTCTGACCTTGAAAACCTTCTTCTGTTTCAAGATTTTTTTCGGCGTTCTCAACCGCAGCGACCATCACATCATGGGCCGAAGCTCCACGCTCATTGATATCTTTTGACGCATTGCCTATATCATCCATACCTTTCTCTAGATAACATAAGTACCTACGCCTTTGGATTTAAGATTTTTTAAACGCTCTCCTTCCATCTGCTCTTGGGCACGGCCATGACTTTGATAATATGTATCCAGGTCATTTTGTATTTCAGCAAAGGTGCAAGTTCAGTGAACTTTTCAAGGTAACGAGTTATAAAGCATCAACTCTTAATCACGTCGACCTTATTCCGAAAAGACACTGGAAAAGAAGAGCAGGCCAAAATTAATGTGGATGGGTTATTGAAGAAAATGGGTATTGCTCCCATTTAGAATCAAAAGTGTTGAACTTGAATAAGATGTTTGAATAAGGTGATTTTTGTCAGCTTGTTCAAATATTCGATTCAAATATTAGTCTTTTCAGTGTGTTACTATTGACCAGTATACACACCGGGAAGTTCTCTCGAATAATTTATATTTATATTTTCATTTATCTAGCAGATAATCTTTTTTAAAAAGAATGAAAGCGATTCTTTTGAAGCTTATTAGACCAGGATCATCCTTTGAAAAAAGAAGATTACGATTTCTTGCACGACTTAACGAATAAATTATCAAAAATTGATGGCTATCTTGGAATGTTAAAGACAGAAATAGGTGAAGATAACGATAAGATTATGAAAATTGAAAAGGCCACCACTGAGGCCTTAGAACTTGTAGGAGGTTATCGGGCAAGACTAGAAGTGGGAGCGAGTTAAGATACATGACAAAACTTTACATGAATTTTAAAGAGGCCATCGCGGCTCACGTGAAATGGAAGGAGACCCTTTCAAGTTATATACTTGACCCTGATCATTCTCTCGCCCCTTCGGAGATTTGCAAAGATAATCAATGCACTCTTGGAAAATGGATTTACGGTACAGCCGCTGAGTTTTATGGAAATACCCCTGAATATGAAGTTCTTCGTAAGGATCATGCTGATTTTCACAGAGTTACAGCTGATATTGTTCGTATACTTAATCAAGGGATAAAAAAAACAGACTTACAATTATTCGGCGAGAATACTGAGTTTGATAATGTTTCACAAAAGATTATCAAAACCTTAGAAAACTTTGATCAGTATTATACTTCTCAGAACACAACAACAGTTGGCGACGTTTATGAAAGCTCTTCCGGAATTGATAAAAAGATATTAGAGAATTTTGATTTTGGATACCTGCTCATTAATAAAAATGGTTTAATAGAGGGGACGACCAATAAAATTACGTTGGACTATCTTTCATATAATCCTTCAGGAAGGAGCTTCTCGGAATTTTTTGACAAAAAGAAAGAAGCAGAAATAATAAGAAATATCAGTCTAGGGCTTCTTGAACTTCTTCCACAAGTGCTATTTTTTAATCTCCGTTGGCTACATTTTCGATACAAGAAACTTGTGGATAGTAACTATTTTCTTGTGACTATTAATGACATAACGGGATTTAAGGGCCATCAGAGTTGGAATAAGTCTGTTTTGAATACGGTATCCAGTGTTGCGGCGACTGTTACCTCCGATGCCAATGGTTTAATCACGGGTATTAATAAGCACGCTGAATTAATGTTGGGGTATTCGGCAGAAGAATGTGTTGATAAACTGACTGTTGCCATTTTTCATGATTCAAATGAAGTGATCAATCGGTCCAAAGAGCTTGGGATGGAGCCTAGTTTTGAAGCCGTTGTATTCCAGGCCAAAATTCATGGAACTGAAACGAGAGAATGGACTTTACTTAGGAAAGATGGAGACAAATTTTCAGCCGAACTGACGATCTCAGTGATTAAAGAAAGCGGTCATGTTATTGGATACCTTGGAACAATTGTTGATTTGACTGAACAAAACCGCCTGGAAGAAGAAAGACGGAGACTGGAGCAATTAGCCAGTGATATCCAGAGAGTTGCAAAAGTAGGAGGTTGGGAGCTTGATGTTAAATCACATGACCTCAGGTGGACTGATGGAGTTTATCGCATTCATGCTTTTCCAGTAGGCTCACCCATTACTGTGGCAGCTGCGATTAAATTTTATGCAGACAACGATCAAAAAAGAGTCTCAACCGCTGTAAATATGGCCATAAGCAATGGTGCTTCATTTGATGGTGAGTTTGAGCTCATCGACGCCAGAGGAAATCATAAATGGGTTCGTAGCAAGGGGGAGCCTGTTGTTAACAAAGAGAATGAAGTCATTAAAGTCATAGGAACCATTCAAGACATTACCGTTAGAAAGCAATTAGAGGTCTTAAATTTAAGGACAAATGCAGAAACGAAAAGCTTTGAATCCGCACTTAACAAGTATGCCATCGTGGCCAAGACTGACCTCAAAGGAACAATCATTTATGTAAATGATAAATTCTGTGAAATTTCTAAATATAATCGAAATGAGCTATTAGGCCAAAATCACAGAATTTTAAATTCAGGTTATCATACAAAGGAATTTTTTCAGGGGATGTGGAAAACAATTCGTGGAGGAGAGTCATGGCGGGATCACGTTAGAAACCGTGCCAAAGATGGATCCTATTACTGGGTTGATACGACAATTGCACCAATCGTTGTTGATAATATTATTACAGAATATGTGGCCTTTAGATATGACATAACAAAAGAAAAAAACCGGCACTGGATTTCATCTGAGATATCCCACTTGCGGGCGATTTACACAAGGATTTCAAAGGATAAACATGGTTTTTTTGAATATCTATTACATAAAATAATTAAACTCACAAAAAGTGAATTCGGAGTTATTGGGAATATTAGTATAGATGGCTTCAATATTGAGGCAAGTACCTTTCCTGATAAAAAGGCACCAACTGACTTAGACACACTTTTAGGAAATGTGATCAGAACAGGAAAGATCCAGGTTAGCAAAACTTCGTTAGGAATTTCTAATGGGCACCATTCATTGAATTCCTTCATGGGACTGCCAATTTATTATGCAGGAAAATTATTTGCCATCGTTGGAGTTGTGGGCCTCGGTGATGATTATAATGAAGAACATTTCAATGAATATAATCCGATCTTAGATGTTTTAGGTGAAATGATTCATGCATTCAAGCTGGAGGAAGAGTTAAAATTTCAAACCAAGTTGTCACAGCATAATGCTAAACTTGCTTCCATTGGCCAGCTTGCTGCTGGTGTGGGGCATGAGATTAACAATCCACTGGCCATAGCTAAAGGGCTTCTCGCGATGGCTGAATCTGATTTGGCAAAATCGGGCCATATAGATCAAAATATCTTGAACAAATTGTTGAAGGTTGATCTAGCCCTGGAACGAATTGAGCATATCGTAAAAGGATTGAGATCTTTTGCCCGTTCCGATGAAGCTTCTTACGGTCGTTTTAATGTCTATGATTTAATCGATGAGACATATTCTATGATGAAAGAGATCTACACTAATGAAGGGATTAACTTCACCTCTTACGGTAAAAAAAATGACCTCGATTGTTTTGGAAGTAGAGGCCGTCTACAGCAAGTCCTGGTGAACCTTATTTCAAATGCCAAAGATGCCACAGAAGGGTTATCTCGAAGAGAGATAAGTCTTTATTATGAAGAAAAAAAATCAGAAGTTGTAATCACTGTTTCAGATAATGGCCATGGGATTCCTGAGGATAAAAAGGAAAAGATTTTTGAGCCTTTCTTTACCACAAAAGAGCTTCATAAAGGCACAGGAATTGGTCTTTCATTGGTAGCTGCAATGATTAAAGAACATGAGGGGAAAATTGAAGTCGAAAGCAAGATAGGTCTTGGATCAAAATTTATCATCACATTACCTGCCAAATATCATTCACAAGTTCAGGCACCATAACAACTGCCATTGCACGACCAAACATTAATTCAATTTAGGTGTACAGCACTTGTTGTAGATGATGAGGAAGATCTAAGAGAAATTTTAATTAATATGCTAACTAGTCTTGGTTTAACCGTTCAGTCTGCGCCAGACGGCAAGGCTGCTCTGGAGAAAATTAAGGGAAATCATTTTGACCTCGTTATTTCTGATATCATTATGCCTATCATGGATGGCATAAATTTGTTTGAAGCTATGAGGCAGGACCAGACGATTCATCAGCCTAGATTCATTTTTATTAGTGGAGGAGGGGTAACGGACAATCAAAAGTTAGAAGCTATTTCAACTATGATTGATGGCATTTTGACTAAACCCTGCCGTCGGAACTTAATAATTGAAAAACTCTGTCAGTTGTTTCCTGATAAAGTTTTAAAAAAATAATTTCTAAAAAAAGTGGGAAGTGCAATGTCTGAAACAGGATTTAATGATGAGCAGTTACGCTATGACCTTATCAATACGACTGGTAAGGAGTTACGAAAGGTAGCTAAAGATACCACGAATAAGATAACTCGCCAGTTGCAAAGTATTCATGACTGCTCAGAGAGTTTTATCACGGTAAAAGAGCAGCTAAGCATGGTAGAGAATTCCATGAAAAATATGGAGTCCACTTTTGCTGTGATGGGTACAGATGCCAACAAAAATGCTGCTCGAGTGAGTGATGTCTGTCATGCGATGACTCGTCTCGAAGATGACTTTCTATCCATCAGTAAGTTGGTTAAAACTATTAATTCAATTGCTGATCAGACAAATTTATTGGCCTTGAACGCTACTATTGAGGCCGCACGTGCTGGCGAAACGGGCAAAGGCTTTGCAGTAGTGGCAAACGAAGTTAAGGAGCTTTCACGGACCACGAAAATCGCGAACGAGAGTATTCAGAAAACGATATTACTTATTACTGAATCGATTAAGGGTTTGTCTTCAAGTCTCGAGATTACCCGCGAATCTTTCAATCAGACACTTGGTATTATCGATGGTTCCAAAGAGAGTATTAAATCTATTTCTGCTCAAACCCTTCTGTTTGGAAAAATCATTCAAGATAATGTGAAGACTTTTGATCACCTTGCTGGTCAGTCCGGAGCAGTAGATGAGCAGGTGCGTGAATTAAGTGTCATTGGTGAATCTTTTACCAATTTGTTGGAAATGATGAATGTTCAGGGGCTTTTTCAGGGGGCACAAAATCCGATTGAACGATTAGCTCCATTGGTGGCGCAGAGTACATTTAAAGACTTATCCCGTTTTAATCAATCACCTGATCAGGAAATTATTTTAGACGATAGTGATATTCTGATTTCGGCTACAGATGAAAAGGGACGGATTAATTTTGCCAATAACAAGTTTTACGAAGTCGCAGAATATGAGCGAGGAGAATTATTAAATAAACCTCACAACATTATCCGTCATCCTGACATGCCAAAAGCCGCATTCAAGGATTTATGGGAAGTCATTGAGTCGGGTAATCTATGGGTTGGAATTGTCATGAATAAGTCGAAAAGTGCTAAACACTATTGGGTAAAGGCCCTCGTTTTTCCCTGTTACCTAAATAAAAAAATCATAGGTTTTATTTCAGTTCGCAAAAAGCCTTCTTTAATAGAAGTTCAAATGGCCAAGGAAGCTTATCGAAAATTGCTTTAAGTTTTCCTCTGTAGTTTCCGAAATATTCTTATGGTTATCAGAGTTGGTGACGATAATTTATTTCATTTGATTGGTGGTCGTGCAACCTTGGATAAGGTGCATAAATTGTTTTATGATAAAATTTATGGTCATCCTTGGATCAGTCAGTATTTTCAAGGGATTCAACAAGAGATTATTGAAATTCAGCAAAGTGATTTTATGTCCCAGGTAATGGGCGGCCCTGCCAAGTATTGTGGAAAATTACCCATTCCTGCTCACCGGCATATGTTTATTTCAGAAGAGTTATTTGAACTTCGTACTCAGTTATTGCTTGAGTCGTTAACTGAGGCAGGAGTAAGTCCTGAAAATCAAGTTCTTTGGCTTAAAATAGATCAGGCCTTCAAAAAAGGAATTATAAAAAAAGACCTTGGGGATTGTACCCCTCGATTTACTACTGATGAGATCCTTAATTTCCAAAATCCTAAAAAGAAGAGTGCATAAGTTCGGTTTCCTCTCTCATCAATTGATCAAAAACTTCCGATACGATGATAAATAATGCGAGGGCCGAACATGGGTAA
>CAMCZE010000093.1 GCA_945885655.1 Bacteriovorax stolpii
AATTGCAGAGAAGTCTTTGCAAATAGATTTTTTAACTAATCTTAAAAACCAGGCCTGTAGAAAAAGAGAAAGGAAAAAACAGTTTTCCTTTACTGAATGTAAATCATTTGGTGCCTCATTGGCCGATACCGCCAAACATTTTGAATGTATAGATAAAGCGCTGGCCTCTGGATCGGCGCTTTATATAGGTTATAATTCTGGAGTTTTAGAAAATCCAAATATTTATCAAAACATTGATAATAATCACGCAAGTAGCATCGTGGGAAGAAGATTTAATAAAAACACGAAGGTCTGTGAGTATCTTGTTCGTAATAGTTGGGGGGAGAAATGCGACAAGTATAGTCGTAACTATACTTGTGAAAAAGGAAATATCTGGATTCCGAGGGCCCTTTTGATGAAACATAGCTACCAAGCTGCATATTTAGAAACAAATTAATAATCACAAAAGTATTTATGGGTGTATTTTTTTTCGATCAAGATCACTCGATGAGTAAATCGAGCGAATAGGTTCTGCACTTCATTATTTACCACTCACTTAGGATACAATTAACTTAAAAAAGGCCCAACTACTCTGAAACACGAAGAGGACTTTACATCATTTATTTGAAGAATAAAGATATATACATTAACCGATATTAAATGCCTTACTTGTGAATTGGATTTTGAGTTAAAAATATGAAAACCATCTTTTCACTTCTTCTCTCCTTATTGCAGCCTGGACTTTATAAATGCATGAACGGCAATAACTCCAGCATCTGTGAGCAAATCCTACAAGTTCATGATCAGCAATCAATCTCTATTACTTATGCCGGCGACTGCGGAGGTCAAGGCCCTTATTCATATCTATGTGAAGATAACTTCTGCTCAGACGATTCAGGTACGATCACATTTGAGATAAAAGATGAGACCCACTACCGTTGGGAAAATAAACAATATAATTTTTTCTGTGAATTTGAAAAAGTGAATTAACCGTTGTTACCAATGGCCTCGACCGGGCAAGCGGCCAAGGCATTTTCTGCGTCTTGAATTTCTTCTGGAGTTTGAGGTTGGATCTTAACGTAGGCATGGCCATCGTTATCGTTCATGAAAAAGAACTTTGGAGCTTCGACACAACAGGCATCGCACGCAATACAAGAATCATCCACATAGTACTTACCAGGGATGTTCTCTTTAAAACGCGCGTTTTTATCTGCCATACAAAGCTCCTCAACGCGGCTAACTTACAACAAAGCAGGGTTTGTGACAACCTTGGCTTTGTTATTCATTACACGAATAAGTTCTTCACGAAGTTTACGTGAATACACTTGGTTCTGTGCTGTGACCTCGTTTTTAAGCTGTTCTTCTGTTTTTTGAGCAGCTTCTTCGCTACGAGATACAACCTTCACCAGATATATCGTTCCGGGGTTTCCGAAGTTGAGGACAGTCCCAGGCGCTGCTTTAAACAGCTCTTCGGCTTCTTTTGGAGAAAGAGCAGCACCAGAAAGGGTTTGGTCAAACTGGTTAACTGAAGTTGATTTGAAGCTCTGGCCATCAACTTTTTTAGATGTGGCTTCAACCTCAGCAAGATCGTTATTTTTGAGAGCGGTCGAAAGTCTTTCTTGTTCAGAGGTCAAAAGACGATCAAGATCCTGAGCTTTTGTTTTTTGGATCGAGAACTGAGCAAGTTCATGCTTAACAGATTCAATTGCTTTGGATTCTCCAGCTTTTTTACCTTCAACATAAATGATGTGGTAACCGAACTGAGTTTTAACAGGGTCTGAAATTTCACCTGGTTTAAGAGCAAAAGCTACATTTTCAAATTCTGGAACCATACGGCCTTTAGAGAACCAACCAAGCTCGCCACCTTTATCTTTACCAGTAGGATCTTGTGTTTCTTTAGAAGCAATCGCCGCAAAGTTTTTAACATTCACTTTGCTTTTAATATCTTTGGCCATTTTAAGGGCCTTATCATCTTGGCCGGTTATAAGAATGTGGCGGGCCTTAATTTCTTCGGCCTTAACATACTTAGAAATATTTTCGGTGTAAGCGACTTCCAATGCTTTTTGATTTTCTGGTTTTGCAAGATAGTCTTTAATTTCTTGTTCAGAAACTGAAACCAGGGGTGAAAGTGACTGTCGGCTGATTTTTACTCCGTTAACAACAACAGAGCTTGTTTTAAAGCTAACCACATCTCTCACAGCATTTTCAGAAATAAGTGTTGTGCTGAAAAGTTCGTCAACCTTTTTCTGCTTCAAGTCATTTGAAACAAGGTCTTCAAACTGCGCAGGTATGTAGCCATTGCTTTGCAGCACGTTGCGGTAAAGATTAACATCAAACTTATTATTGGTTTTAAAGTAAGGAAGATTTTTGATTTCGTTCTTCACTTCGTCTAATGACACAACGAATCCCATTTGATCAGCAGCATTCAAAATGAGTTTTTGTTGAATCAGGCCATTTAAAACGGACTGTTTGACTCCCATTTCCTCAAGTTGCTTCTGAGTCATTCCAGAGCCGCCCATCATCTGATTAAAAAATTCCACCTGACGGGAAAGTGCCATCTGATATTCTTTAATGGTGATCGGGGTTCCGTCCACAGAAGCGACGTTTTTTGATCCTCCTCCTAGGGAGAACTTATCAAAGCCACTGAAAAGAAAGCTGGCCGTAATGATCAAAAAGATAAATGTTAAAATGAAATAGGACATCTTACTAGCGAATGCAGATCTCATGGACTTCCTTTGAAGAATAAAACGCAAGTCATTTTATCGGGGTTATTACGTCATGGTCAAAGACTTTTCACTTCAAAACTTCATTTGGGTTTGGCATCAGGCATCGAGTTCGTCTAATCTTATGTGATAGTTTGCAAATAAGGGTAGCGCTTGAAACTAATCAATGAGTCTTCAAAGACTAAAATCGTCAATAATGTCATCGTTGCGATGTTGTCCATTTATGGCATTTCGCAAAAAAGGTTCAACCTAGGGGAACCTACTCTCTTTCATCAAGTTGTGACTGAGATTGTTTCACCAGTGCAAGAAGGTTTGGCAGACTCTAAAAAGAGCCTTTCTTCACTTTGGGAAAACTATATTTTGATCGTAAGTACGAGCAAAGAAAACATCGTCTTAAAAAAACAAATTTCTCGTCTTGAGAACGATCTAACGACGATGGAGGAAATGCGTAAAGAAAATCTTCGTTTAAAGCGCCTTCTAAACTTTTCAGACGAAATTGCTAATCAAAAGGTTCTGGCCCAGGTTGTAGGTTGGGATTCGGCCAACGAATTTAAAGTGATCCGTCTAAATAAAGGCTCAAATCATGGCATAAAAGTCATGTCTCCGGTTATTACCGATCATGGGCTTGTGGGTTATGTTTATCGAGTGACTGAAAATTACTCTGATGTATTGACTATCCTTGATCAAAACAACCGGGTGGATGTCGTTGTCGAAAGAACTCGTACCCACGGTATCGTGGAAGGGGTTTTTAACTTTAAATGTACCCTTAAATATGTCATGAGAAATGAGCCGGTAGAAGTGGGGGATAAACTCATTACCGCGGGTGTTGGTGGAATTTATCCTAAAGGGATAAAAGTCGGTATGGTGACAGACATTAAACGAGAAAGTTTTGGTATGACTCTATCTATTGAGGTTGTGCCGAGTGTGGATTTTGACAAGTTGGAAGAAGTTCTGGTGCTGATTCCTGCTGAAACAACTCCCGTTTCTCAAGAGAACAAAATATGAAAATGCGTTTTTCTCAGCTTCTAATATCGTTTGCGATTACCTTGGGATTACTTCTTGGTTTAGAGATCGTGACCTCAACCTTACTTCCGGCCATTGGTTGGAAAGAGTATCGTTTAACATTTAATGTTTTAATCATTCTTTTTCTTGCGATCCGTATGGATAGTCCTGCAGTTCCCTGGATGATCCTAGTTCTTCAGATTGTGCATTCAATTTTTTCTATCGAGGGTTGGGCACTAGGAACTTTTGCAGGTGTTATTGTGATGTTGTCGGCCAATTATCTTAAAGAGATCCTTCACTTAACCACGGCTTTTATGACGATGCTCACAGTGCAGCTCTTTCAGGTTATTTGGTATCTCACAGTGACAATCATTATCTGTCTTAAGATCAGTGATTTTGATAAGTTTGGTATGATCATGGGAAGTTTCATTCCTGGAAGCATTATGCTCTCGCTTATTTCTCCAATCCTTTTCTGGATTTTACAAACAATCTGGCGCACTCCTTCTGATGGTGGGCCTCGTGGAGTTGAAATTTAGTTATGTTTGGCGAAGAAGAATTAGTCAAGATTCACAAGGACCGAGCGGTACTCCTCTCGTACATTATTACAGCAGCCTTTGGGCTAGTGCTTTCTCGTTTGTGGTACCTTCAGGTTTACAAAGGTGAAATACTCCATAATTACTCTATTCAAAACCGTCTTCGTAAAGAAGTGGTCTGGGCACCACGAGGACTTATCTATTCTCGAGATGATCAGTTATTAGTTGATAACATCCCTCGTTTTGATGCCATCCTTACTCCACAGTTTTTATTAGATAAGGATGAAACACTTTCGAAACTTGCCAATATCATGAGCATGGATGTGCAAGCGATTAACAACATCTTAAAAAAGAATTCTAATCAGGCGAAGTATCGTCCGATCATCGTTAAAAAGAATATTTCGTTCGAAGAGCTGGCCCAGATTGAAACTCAGAATGCTGACTTACCTGGGATTAGTGTGGACACTTTTATTTCCCGTGAATACCGTGATAAAGAAATAGGTGCTCATCTTCTAGGTTATATTTCAGAAATTTCTCAAGTCCAGTTGCCAAAACTCAGAGAGCGGGACAAGTTGGATTACCGTCTTGGTGACTTCATCGGTCAGTTCGGGATTGAAGAGCAGTTAGATAAATATCTTCGTGGTGAAAATGGACATGAGTTCGTAGAAGTGGATGCCCGAGGAAGAAGAAAACGTTACATTAACACTGATAACCTTTTTAAAGGTATCGAAGATGAAAAGCCACTTTCAGGGATGAACGTAAAACTCACTATTGATCGTGATATGCAAATTGCGGCCTTTAATGCACTTGAGGGTAAAGTGGGTGGAGTCATTGCAATTGATATCGATTCTGGCGAAGTACTTACTATGATCTCTCGACCTTCGTTTGATCCTTCCCAATTCTCTAGGGGGTTAACTCCAGAATATTGGCGAGGTTTAGTGGGAAATAAAGAACATCCCCTTAGAGATCGAAATATCCAAGAACATTTTTCACCAGGTTCAACTTTTAAAGCGATTACCGGAATTGCTGCTTTTGAAGAAGGTGAGATTGATGAGAATACCGAAGTTAATTGTGGTGGATCATTTAGACTTGGACGAAAAGTGTATCATTGCTGGAAAAAGGAAGGACATGGTCCGACAACCTTAGTTAAAGCAATAAGAGAATCCTGTAACGTATATTTTCAAAAAGCCGCCAATCGTATGGATATCGATTCCATTTCTAAATATGCCCGTGCTTTTGGTATGGGTGCAAGAACGGGGATTTCACTTCCTCGTGAAGTTGCGGGTCTTATTCCGACTAAAGAGTGGAAGAAAAAACGTTACGGACAAGAATGGCAACCAGGAGAAACTCTTTCGTGTGCCATAGGGCAGTCATATGTTTTGGCCTCAACGATTCAAATGGCCACGGCCTATGCTGCGATTGCTAACGGTGGAAAAATTTATCGTCCTTACGTCGTTAAAGATATCTATGATACTCAGGGGGAATTAGTAAAAACGTTTACCCCTGAACTTTTATCTAAAATAGACATGAAAAATCCTAAAACGTTAAAGTTTGTGAGAGAAGGACTTTTTCAAGTCGTAAATAATCCTAAAGGTACTGCTTTTTATCGTAGAGGTCAGGGGATCTTGATGGCAGGTAAAACTGGTACCTCGCAGGTGAAGAGTGCTAGTGCTGATAAGGTTTATGCAAAATGTGAAAACATGGATTATGAGTCTCGACATCACGGTCTTTTTGTAGGATTTGCTCCTTACGATAATCCCAAAATTGCTGCTGCCGTTATTGTCGAGCACGGTTGTCACGGCTCAAGTGCTGCAACTCCGGTCGCTGAGGCAGTCATCACACAGTATATGAAGAAGTATCATCCCGGGATGTATCTTCAGAACTTAGAAAAAGATAAATCGATCCGAGACAATTGGGTTAAATCCCTTAAGCCACAGGTTAAGCCTGCGGCAGATGAATAGGAGATTCTCTTGAATCAAACTCTTGTCCAGTTTTTTAAACGATATGATTTTAGTTTCCTAGGAAGTATGACCGCTATTTTTTTAGTGGGGGTTCTAAATCTCTATTCGGCGACTCATTCTCAAACTCACGAAGGTTTGAATCTTCTTTGGAAATCTCAGATAATCTGGTTTTTTATTTCGATTACAGTGGCCGTTTGTATTAGTTTCTTAAATCCAAAAACATTTGAACGTTTTTCTTATGTCGCCTATATTTTGACCTTGTTTTTGATTTTTCTCGTTCTTCTTATGGGGAAAGTTGGAATGGGGGCGCAACGTTGGTTAGTTATTGGACCATTCAGAATGCAGCCTTCGGAATTTATGAAGATGGGATTAGTCCTTGCGATGGCCCGCTATTTTACCAAAGTGAATCCTGAACGCCAGTTAGGATTCAAAGAACTTATTCTTCCTGGAATCATTACTTTAGTTCCTACCATTATGGTTATTGTTCAGCCTGACCTTGGTACAGGGATGCTTTTGTTATTCATCTTTTGCATGATGATTTTTTATAAAAGACTACGTTGGAAAACCATCGCGACTTTGGGAGTCATTGGAATATTTTCCGGTGTTCTCATGTATAATTTTGGTCTAAAAGAATATCAACGCAAGCGTATTCATACTTTTATTGATCCATATGAGGATGCTAAAGGTTCAGGTTATAATGCCATCCAATCTGAAATTGCGATTGGATCAGGACGTCTTTTTGGTAAAGGATTTAAGAATTCTTCTCAGGCCTCTTTGAATTACCTTCCTGAGAACCATACCGATTTTGTATTTGCCATTTTTAATGAAGAGCATGGGTTTTTTGGTTCCGTTTTTTTGATCATTATTTACATTGTTTTTTTTATGCGACTCATCTGGCTGGCCTCCTCCGTTCAGAGGTTTTATGATTCCGTGTTAGTTATTGGAGTCATGTCTATTTTCTTCTGGCATACCTTTATTAACATGGCGATGGTGTCAGGTCTTTTACCCATTGTGGGTATTCCTCTTCCACTGATGAGTTATGGGGGATCGAGTATGCTGACTTTTGGCGTAGGAGTGGGAATTGCTACATCAATTTCAAATAGTCGAAACTTCTTTAATTAATAGGTTCTTAATTTAAACTTAAGATTTAATTTTTGATATAAATTAATTTGGAAGTTGACTCGACTCTGTGTTAAGAGACGTTATGGCCCAATTTTTTCTTAACCTCATTAAGATGATCACGGAACCGTCTGTCGAATTAGCTTCTGAAGCAGACCGCTTAAGAGCAAGATTGCTTTCGGGAATGGTTCTTCCTTATACCCTCATTCAATGTCTCGCTTTAATCATTTCTTTTCTTATACCCAATTCCCCTGTTGATATTCGTATTCAACAAAATCTAGCAATCATCATCATTTTTTATGCGCTATCTTACATCCTTAGTCGAACTCGCTGGTATGAGATTGCCGGAATCATATTCACATCCACTTTAGTTTATGGAGTCTTTGAAGCAGTGTTAGCTGAGCACAGGCAAGATCGCATGGTTGGGATCATTTGTTTTTTAAGTATCGGTGTTTTGATAAGCTGTATTGTGATGTCAATGCGCTATACCATTTTTTTAGTGGCTTTCGTGAGTGCAGGATTTTTTTATGTGTATAAAAGTAAGCCCGAATTTGAAGGGGCAGTCATTTTTTTTATGTGGCTTTTTTTCATCATGGTGACCACTCTTGGTTTTATCTCAACTTTTCTCCTCAGAAGAGCGGAGGAATTGGTTAATAAGCAACAAAGTAAACTCATTATAAGTCAAAGAATGGCAGCCTTGGGTGAGATGGCAGGTGGTGTCGCCCATGAGGTGAATAACCCTCTAGCGATTATTTCTACTTATACTCAAGTTCTTGAAAGACAAATAGATAGAGAAGCTTTGGATCTTGAGCACTTGAAAAAAACAATTTCATCCATCAATTTGGCGACAGAACGGATTAAAAAGATTGTAGAAAATCTTATTCGCTTTTCGAGACCTGACCTCAGTGAATCCCTACAGAATGTTCCTCTTGAACAGATCATTCAGTCCACTTTAGATCTTTGTTATGAATCCATTCAAAATAAAAAAATTAATCTGGTGGTCATCTACAATGATCCTGAACTTATTGTTACAGCTAGGCCTACAGAAATTTCCCAGGCATTGTTACATCTCGTGAATAATGCCATTGATGAGGTGGTCAATCTACCAGAACCTAAAATTTGGATCATAGGCTCTCGTGTCCGAAGTGCAACAAAGATTTCTGTTTTAGATAACGGTAAAGGTGTGGCCTTGAATTTAAAAGATAAGATTTTTCAGCCATTTTACACTTCTAAATTTGCTGATAAGCATACAGGTCTTGGGCTCAACGTGGCCCATGGAATTGCCTCCTCTCATGGTGGTTCTCTCGTTTTGGAAACAGATAAACACGGACGAACTAAATTCTCGTTGGAGATCTGAACACGTGTCTATATCTTGGACACTTTTACCCTTTAAATTGACTCGTTTTTTGACTATTTTTGGCCTTTGTTTTGCTTATCTCCTGTTATCTATAACACTAGGGACAATATGCAGAATTTCGTTTTTTGTTTGGCCTTTTTTATTCTTTCTTTAAGTGCCTTAGCGCAAAGAGGGGAGCCCTTGAAGATTAAGGACCGACTTCGGGTAGTTTTATGGACGGAAGGTTTGGATAAAGAATTAACCTTTCAAAAGCGTCCAGTGAGGTCTGATCGGCCACTTCCTGAAGAGCTAGAAAGACCCCTTCAAAAATTTGGGATTTAATCTTTTTCACATCTATAGTATGATTTTCATACTATATGAAAAGAATAGCTCACATTGGCAGTCTCTTAAAAAAAATCTATCGGGTTTATAGTGTTGAACTTATAAAAGAGCTTCAGTCGCGTGGATTTAATGATTTAAGACCTAGCTTCCTTGAAATTCTCATGTTCCTCGCCGAAAATGACGGGCCTTCCATTAAATATATTGGAAAGGCCTGTGGCCTTAAAAAACAAACGATGACATCTCATTTGAACGAACTTGAAAAGCGTGGTTACGTCAAACGAGCAAATTCAGAGAATGACAAACGTGAACAATTAGTTTTTTTAACCGATTATGGGGAAAAATTTAAGTTAAATCTCATTCAAGTCACCAATGATCTAGAACGTCAGTACACAGCTAAAATCGGAGAAGTAGAACTCGATAGAGTTGAGATGATGTTAGAGAATTTATATAGAGAAATTTTGGGTAAGCAGAATCAAGGTTCGCTTATCTAGGCAGGGCTTACGCATCTAAATCTTTCCTCCGTCCTCTTTAAGTTTTTCTTTCTTCGACGTTCTTTTTTCTCCCTGGTCTTAATAATACCTGCAGAAAAGCGAAGCTTTTCAAGGGCCCACTTCGGCTCCATTTTCTTTAAAATTTCACTCTATTTCCGAAGTGGATCAAGGTAAGCCGCTAGAATTGGGATAGATTTAAATGCGTAATTCCTGCTTATCTAGGCCGATTGGTCACTAATTTCATGTAATTTAAGGCCATGCCAGTACTTATACCCACCAGAGACATTGTTACAGTTATAAAACCCACGTTTCACTAAAAACTCACATGCCAAAACTGATTTTGTTCCATCTTCAGAGATGATAAAAATAGGAGTTGTGCGAGCTTGGATTTCCATAAAACGGTCTTGGAATTCCTCCCAAGGAATATGGATTGATTCAGGGATAACACGGCGAGGTTCAAAGTCCTTTGAGCTCACATCAATAAGGATGAAGTCAAAATTTTTATCACAGTATAGTTTCCAGGCCCGTTCTGGAGAAAGATCTTGATAGGTGCGACCATTAAGGATGAAGTCATCAGAAACAATTTCTTTATTTTTAATACGAATAAGATGATTCCTTTCGATGGCCAGCATACTTTCAAAACGCTGCTCTAATTCTAGTATTTTTCCTTCAATACGAAGAATTTCATCCTCAAAATTTTGAAGCTGATGAGAAAGATTAAGGATTCTGTTTTGCATAAAAGACACCTCTGGTCATCATTCTACCAGAGGGAGTTGTTACTAAAAGAACGGGTAAATTGTACCAAATTGAATTCGATTCACGATCATTGTAGTCAGGATTGCCCCCGAGATAAAAAGGCAGCCCTCGTAAAATCCATAACCCACACTTTGCATTTCCGTATCAAGCTGACCTTCATGACCTCTATCTTCGCTAAATTTAATAGGGAAGATTCTAACAAGGCCTTTTTTAAAGATAGGAAAGATAATGAGCGAGAGAATTGTTTTAAGCAGAACCTGGATGCAATAGACAGTGATATCGTAGTGCTCTTGATCAAAACAACTGGCGATAACAAAACCAGCGCCTAGAGCAAAACCGCCATATGAAAAACATAATGAAAGATTTTTTTGAATAAGGAGGCGGTTAAAGGTGAGTTTACTTATGAAGGTATAGTACTTCACCGAAAATCCGA
>CAMCZE010000094.1 GCA_945885655.1 Bacteriovorax stolpii
AGTATTCCAAGAGTTACTGTCTCATATAAAATCCAAGCTCAGCATATCGAAGTCGATCTGGCCGGATATGGTTATACACAAAGAAATGATCAGGGTAAATTTTCTGGACCTAATAATCTTCATTATGGAAGCAATGTCCTTTTTAATTATGAAAACCATTATTTAGAGATTATGGGATCTTTTATTGATGATAATGATACTCGTGCCCTTACGGCCTTGGGGGACTCAGGGGGACCTTTATTCCTTAAAGGGACTAAGATCCAAGTCGGAGTTCTGAGAGGAGGGGAATATAATCTTGAATATGATCTGCCGAGTTCTGTGTATGTTCCTCTTTCAAGATGGAAAAACTTTATTCAAAAAAATATAAAGTAAGACACGATTTGATTAGGGCCATAACCAACATTTTTGAGTTCTTCGTGTTGAAGACCGAGATGCATGGCACTTAGAATAATGAGATGATCATTGACTTAAGTCTCTCATTCTCGAATGAAACAGTGAGATTAAATCTTTTGGCCTTTTGTTTTAAGGCCCGTGATGCTGGTCGGAGAGGTATTCACTTTTAAAAGGTAACTTGCGGTAAAGTTCCTCGATAAGCATTCCGATCTCTTCTTTTTCTCTTAAAATAAATTGGGCCACTGCCGAATGGAATCCTTGATGTTTAAGTTTGTGAGCGCTATAGATACGTGTGGGCCTAAAACCACGTGCTATTTTGTGTTCGCCTTGTGCTCCTGCCTCAAAAAGTTTTAATTTGTTTTTTAGACAAAAATCAATCCCCTGATAATAACAAAGTTCAAAGTGCAGGTTCTCTATTTGAATATGAGAACCCCAGTAACGCCCATAGAGAGTTTTTTCATCATAAAAAAACAGGGAGCCCGCAACTGATCGATCTTCATAGGAAGCTTCCACATATAAAATGTTGTTTTTCATTGTATGAAAGATCATTTTAAAGAATTTTTCATTGAGGTATTCAAAGGAGTTTTTATTTTCAATGGTTGAAATATAGAAATGATACATTCTCTGGGCCTGATCTTCGTTGAGTTCATCCTTGGTGTATTGAGTAATTTTTAGATTTTGATGTTGACGCTCTTTTCGAATATTTTTTGCCTTACGGCCTTGGAGCGTTAAGAGAAAAGCATCAAAGTCTTCGTAGTCTTCATTAAAAAAATGATACTGAAGACTTTCTCGAATGATATAGTTATGTTTACGAAAAAAAGCGATTTCTTCTGGCGGCAAAAAAAGAAAATGTGACGAAGAGAAATTATGTTGAAGATAAAAGTTTTCGTACTGCTCAAGTAGTTCGTTGGCGACGTCTTCATCGAAATGGGGCATGATGAAATGTGAAGTCGTTACAGGAGTGAAGGGGACCATGGAAGTTAACTTTGGATAATAAGTGATACCATGTTTTTCATGAGCGTCGGCCCATGCCCAATCAAAAATATATTCTCCGTAACTGTGGCCTTTATTAAATGAATAAAGGATACCCATATTTTTTTCATGATAAAAATAGTGAGGTAGCTGGCCTTTGTCCGCTCCTATGCAGCCGCTTTCGGTTAGGGAAGTGATAAACTCATGATTCAAAAAGGGATTGTAGGGTGATTTAAGTTTATCCCAAAGTAATTTATTCATAGAAATACTATAACCAAGAAGATTCTTTAGGTGAAGGTTCTTCGTTGAGAGTTTAGAGACAATTTATTAAATGGATATTAAGACTTTATGTGGATGGTGTTATTTCATCAAAATGAAGCTGTATATCCAGAGTAAAAACAAAGTATTACCGTTTGCACTTCAGTAAAAATTAAGTCTACTTTTTTCAACTCACATGTTTAAGATGCCTTCAATCGACCACTTCAAAGGAGAACAAAGATGAAGTCATTAATTGTGTTACTCGTAGCTCTTCCACTTTCGGCAAATGTTTATGCCGCTACTCAAACGAAGATAGACTCTGATATGAAAAAAGTTTTGGATGCTTTGAGTGCTAAAAAACCTATGGCCATTGAGAATCTGAGTGCGGATGAAGCAAGAAAACAACCAACCACATCTGATGCAGTCAAAGATGTTTTAACTAAAGAAAATGGTTCATTTATTCCGACGCCTATTGCAAAGGTCGAAGATAGACAAATTGATGGGGCCGCTGGAAAAATTACCGCTCGTATTTATACCCCTGAGGGCCCAACGCCGATGCCTGTGATTGTCTATTATCATGGTGGTGGTTTTGTTCTGGCAACAAACGATACCTATGATGCTTCTCCTCGGGCCCTTGCCAATGGGGCAAAGGCCATTGTGGTATCTGTTGAGTATAGAAAAGCTCCTGAACATAAATTTCCAGCGGCCCATGACGATGCCTTTGCTGCTTATAAATGGGTCCTAGCTAATGCTAAATCTTTTAACGGAGATCCTAATCTTGTAGCAGTGGCCGGAGAAAGTGCTGGTGGTAATTTAGCGCTTAACGTAGCGATCAGAGCAAGAGATGAGAAGATCATGCTTCCGATTCATGAAGTTCTTATTTACCCATTGGCAGGGACAAATATGAATACAGAATCTTATAGAGTGAATGCCGATGCTAAACCGCTTAACAAAGCGATGATGGGATGGTTCATGAAGAACTACACAAAAACTTCCGCTGAAACTATGGACGTTCGCCTCAATCTTTTAAGTGCAAATTTAAGAGGATTAAATCCTGCTACGATTATCACAGCTCAAATCGATCCTTTGATGACTGAGGGACAAAAACTGGCCGACCGTTTAAAAGCTCAAGGAGTCTTGGTCGAATATAAAAATTACCAAGGAGTGACTCATGAATTTTTTGGGATGGCACCAGTCGTTTCAGAAGCTAAAGACGCTCAAGGTTTTGTCTCTAAGGGTCTTATGATGTCATTTAAAAAACAAGCTCAAGAAGAATAAATCATCTTCTTAAAGGGACCCTATAAAAGGGTCCCTTTATCTGTTGCTTCAAAAGTGATAATGAAATTCTCTGTTCCATGAATTTAACTACAAGCAGATACTACTCAAGTTATTCCTGACTGTTCCGATAAGGAATAAAAGGATACTTGAATATGCTGAAATTCTTATGGATTGTAGTCTTTCAATCTCTGAACGTCCTGGCCGTTGATTTGGATGAATCAAGTCTTTATTCAAATCTGGAAATTGGCCCCTATGAGCTATGTTATGAAGAATGTCAGGACCGAAAGGAATTTTTTGATCTTTTTGGAAAAGAGCAGTCAGGTAAAAATCGAGAAAGTTGTCTTGAATGTGTACAAAAAATTAAAAAGATTAATAGAAGTGGACGTGAAATATCTTCGGATAAGGGCGATCCAGATCAATTCAAAAAGAAACGATCTAAGAAGGCCCTTCGCCAATAATATTAATTATGGTTTTTCATGAGTTTCAAGGCCATTGTTTAAGATATAGGCCGGGTTAATAACAGTCACAAGAATTTTTTCACTCATCGAAAATCCATTCTTACGCATATGCATAGTTGCCATATGAGAAAGTTCACCGATAAAACTTCCAATGATCGGCGTGAAAACGATATCTTGAAGGCTCGGCTGTTCTGCAGTGGCCTCAATTACATATTCCCAAGTGACAGTTGATTGAAAGGCAGAAAAAAGAAAAGATTGAAGCCGAGTCGCTCCCTGACTTCTTAAAGCGTTATAATAAAAATGTCCAGAATATGGATGGGCCACAAGGTTAGTGAACCAGTTATCTTTATCCAACACTGGGGCAGTGCTCCAGGCGCGTTCTAGGTGTTGAGGAGCTTGGGCAATCCAACCTTTTTCCCAGTTAGTCCACTCACTAGGCATCAAAGCAAGTGCTGTCATTGTTAAGACCTGGCCAGGAAGAACGATTAATTCTGCACGAATAAGTTTTTTAAGAAGTGTTGAATCTTCATTTCTTAGTGATTTTAAGCTTAGGTCAATAGGAGATTTTTGATCCTCAAATACAATGTCTTCAGGCACTGTGATGGAAATAACCATTCTGTCTTTAGCAGATTGATCAATGAGCCCTAAGAGGAGATCGAGATTCTTGATTGATTTTTTAGGAACACTTGTAGGGGAGAAACAGTTTTTCTCAGTATCACTTTGATCATGAAAAATCCCAGGATGATCCATTTGAAGGCGAGAGATTCTGCTTGCAACGTTAAAGTCTTTTGCCGCCCAATCTTGTTGGTCACCCACACAAATAATTTGCAAATCAGTAGAGCCTTGAGCACGCTCTTGTAGTCCTGAAGAAATGTGCACAAAAGGTGAAGCTACGGCGTTAAAAGACAACATAGATAGAATGATAAGAAATGGAGTGTTCATGAAATTCTCTCTTTATTATTAATGATGATTAATCTTAAGAGAGAAGTGTTCATTACGGAGAGGATTTGAAAAACTTACAGAGAGGGGATATCGTCTCTAAACCACTCATTATTGGTAAGATGGTACTCATTAATGAATACACTCCTCCCATGACGATTCTTAATATGCATTTTAAGAGTCGGCATGTTTCCCATCCAGGTGATTTCAATAAGCCCGTAACTCAGGCCAAAAAATGAAGTCCCCCCAAAATGTCCGGCCAGAAATTTTCTTATACCATGAGGAACTGTATGGGTCATTCCACTGGACATGAACTCAAGATATCCTTGTCGCTGTTGAATATTCGCAAAATGTTTATCTCCACTTATAAGAACGACTCCTTTGGTCTTATAGCGCTCAAGTAATGAAAAAAACTTGGCCGATTCTTTAGGATAATCCTTCCATTCCTCACTACCGGGATACCAGGGTGAGCTAACCGTGATACCAGACATAATGAAATGTAGGTGGGCATCAGAATTTTTGAGTTCTTCTTCTAACCAGGCCCACTGCTCCGTCCCTAGTAGAGGGGCCTCACGGTCGAGGTCTTTGAAAAAACGGTTATCAAGCAAAATGATTTTTGTACGCTGATCCCCTTGTCCAAAGTCATAACTCGTATAAATCCCTTTCTGCAGACGCCGAGGTGAGTCTATGGGTTCTTCCAAAAAATCAAGAGCATGATGTTGACTTAATTCTTTATGAACATAATTTCCGCGAGATCTATCATAACCGAAATCATGATCATCCCACGTTCCAATAATAGGCGTCATACTTTTAAAAAAGGCATAATCTGGACGAAGGTTTTGAAGGTCATAAAAGTATTTGATACGATCTGGATCATGAGTGTCAGCATAGATATTATCTCCGCCCCAAATAAAAAGTTCAGGAGTATCTTTGATGAGGCCTTTCCATGCAGGTTGGGGATCTCGTTGGTCATTACAAGATCCAAAAGCAAATCGTTTGAGCTGAGGGATGGATTTTATGCGTTCATGATTCGAAGTTTGTGAGCAAACTGAAACAGACAAGAATACAAAAAATAAAACAATTCCAGTTTTCACCAAACGCCTCCAATAACCCTAAGTGACCCAAGCATAAAACATCTTTTCTAGGATTTATATTCAGTAAGATAATGTTAGAAATAAAGGGTTTGTCTTAAACGATCAGCTATTTGCTGTGGTGTTCAGGTTTTAGGCAAATATTACCGAAATGGCGGATAAGGCATGGTTGCCCTAAATGTACACAAGGAAGTTAGGATTGTATGGGCCTTAGAGTCAATACCAACCTCTCATCAATTCAGGCCCAGACATCTCTTCGCAAAACAACGAAGGAATCTGAAGATAGCTCGGTAAAAATGAGTACGGGTCTTCGTATTACTAAAGCTGCAGATGATGCTGCAGGATTAGCGATTTCAGAAAAGATAAAATCTCATATACGCTCATCTCATCAGGCCAATCGAAATGCCAATGATGGTTTATCTTTGGTGCAAACGGCCGAGGGTGGTCTTAACGAAAGTTCTGGTCTTCTTTCTCGGATGAAAGAATTAGCGGTTCAGGCAGCATCAGATACTCTAAATGATTCTGATCGTGAAAAATCCAGCATGGAATATGAAGTATTAAAATTAGAATTGGAAAGAATTTCAAAAACGACCGAGTTTAACGGAAAAAAACTCTTAGATGGATCTGATCAACGTATGGATTTCCAAGTAGGTGTGGGGTATGACGATGATGATGATCGTTTGAGCTTAAACACCAGTGCTTTCAATTCTGGTGTTCAGTCCTTGGGGGTGGCACATGCTAGCATTCGATCGAAAACAGCGGCCCAGGGCAGCTTAGGGTCTATTGATAACGCTATTAATCGGCTCTCGGCCCAGCGTGCTCAATTAGGTTCGATGCAGAACCGACTTCAATCATCATCTAATAACCTTATGATCTATTCTGAAAATATGAGTGCTGCTAATAATCGAATCCGAGATCTCGATTTTGCTGATGAGGCCGCCAATAGTACCCGTTTAAAAATCACCTCAGAGGCCGGAACAGCAGTTCTCGTGCAGGCCAACACATCTGGACAAGCTGCGATGAAATTACTTTAACTGTTAAGTTGACGAGCAAAAAGATCAAGTTTAGCATTTTCTCTTTCTGAATTGAAGAAAGGGGAAACTATGAAAGTGTTACCGAAAAAAGCGCGAGTTGTCATTGTTGGTGGTGGAGTTATTGGAACTTCTGTTGCCTATCATCTGGCCCATATGGGTTGGAAGGATGTGGTCCTTCTTGAGAGGGACAGACTAACATCTGGGACAACTTGGCATGCGGCGGGACTCATGGTGACCTTTGGTTCTACCTCAGAGACGGCGACTGAAATGAGAAAATACACTCGAGATCTTTATGGTCGCCTAGAGGCCGAGACTGGTTTATCAACTGGTTTTAAGCCCATTGGATTTATTGAAGTTGCCGCTGATAAAGATCGTTTAGAAGAGTACCGCCGAGTTGCTGCCTTCAATCGTTATTGTGGTGTGAATGTGCATGAGATTTCTCCTTCTCAAGTTAAAGAACTTTTTCCAATGGCCCGGGTGGACGATATTCTCGCTGGTTTTTATGTGAAAGAGGATGGTCGAGTGAATCCAGTGGATGTGACCATGGCCTTGGCCAAAGGCGCACGTATGCAAGGAGCGCAAATCATTGAAGAAGTTTCTGCTACAGGCATTTTGAAAAAAAATGGCAAAGTATCAGGAGTGCGTACAAACTTGGGTGATATTGAAGCTGATTACGTTGTGAACTGTGCCGGTATGTGGGCCAGACAGTTTGGTGAGCTTGCTGGAGTCAATATTCCTAATCAGGCCGCTGAACATTATTACCTTATTACAGATGAAATTAAAGATCTTCCTCATGGTATGCCTGTATTGGAAGATCCATCTTCTTACGCTTATATACGAGAAGAGATGGGTGGGCTTATGATTGGTTTATTTGAACCAGTGTGTGCTCCGTGGATGTTAAAGGGAATTCCAAATGACTTCTCTTTTGGAGAAATTTCTCCTGACTGGGATCGCATGACTCCTTATCTTGAAAAGGCGATGGGACGAGTGCCTGATACACTTAAGGTGGGAATCAGAAAATTTTTCTGTGGGCCAGAAAGTTTTACTCCTGATCTTAGACCCATTGTTGGAGAATCACCTGAACTTAAAAATTATTTTGTTGCTGCGGGATTAAATTCTATTGGTATTCTTTCTGGTGGTGGTTTAGGTCGAGTGCTCGCTCATTGGATAATCAATGGCAAACCTGACGTCGATGTCACCGGTTTTAATATTGATCGTCTTCATAATTATCAAAGAAACTCAGAATACCGTCGTGAGCGTACAGTTGAATCATTAGGCATGGTTTATAAATGTCATTACCCAACAAAATCTCCTGAAACTGCTCGTGGAGCAAAAAAATCTCCTTTTCATGATCGTCTGGCATTGGCCGGAGCGTATTTTAAAGATGTTAGTGGTTGGGAAGGAGCAGATTGGTTTGCACCTAAAGGTGTTATGCCAAAAGTGGAAACACTTTCTTGGGGCCGCATGAATTGGTTTCCCTATTGGGAGGCCGAACATAAGGCCGCTCGTGAGGGCGTGATCCTGATGGACATGTCTTTTATGAGTAAGTTTATGGTTCAAGGAAGGGATGCTGGAAAAGTATTAAATCATATTTCTGCCAATAACGTGGATGGTGACATCGGTATCATCACTTATACTCAGTGGCTTAACGATGCTGGGAAACTTGAAGCAGATTTAACTGTAACAAAGCTTGAGGATGATAAGTTTTTTGTGGTGGTTACAGATACGATGCATAGGCATGCTGAAACTTGGCTCAAACGAAATACCCCTGATGATGCTCACTGTTTTGTCAGTGATATGACTGGCGCTTATGGGCAGCTCAATATTCAAGGTCCAAAATCTCGAGAGCTTCTTCAAAGTATCACGAACACCGATCTCTCTCATGAAGCTTTTCCATTCAGAAAGGCCCAAGAAATTGAGATTGGTTATGCTCGAGTACTTTGTGTACGGATTACTTATTTGGGAGAGTTGGGTTATGAGCTTTATATTCCTTCTGAACAGGCAACTCATGTGTATGACCGTATAGTTGAAGGGGGACAGAAATTTGATCTTAAGCATGCAGGCCTTAAAGCACTTGCCAGTCTTCGTATGGAGAAAGGTTATCGTGATTATGGGCATGATATCGATAATACAGATAATGTTTTTGAAACAGGTCTGTCATTTGCTGTGGATTTTAAGAAAGAAGATTTTATTGGAAAAGCTGCGGCATTAAAACAAAAAGAGCAAGCACCTTACAAGAGACGTCTGGTTCAAGTACTGGTGAAAGATCCAGATGCCATGATGTATCACGCTGAGATCCTTCATCGAAATGGTAAGGCCGTCGGATATGTGCGCGCAGCTTCTTATGGCCACACTCTTGGGGGTGCCGTAGGACTTGCTATGGTCGAAGGTGGAGAAGTGGTGAGTGCTGAATATTTAAATCAGGGACAGTGGGAAGTAGAGATTGCAGGAAACAAATATCCTGCAGTGGTTTCTTTAAAACCTATGTACGACCCTGAAATGAAAAAAATTAAGGTTTAAGTAAAAGAGGGCCCGTAAGGGCCCTTAAACTCTATAAAGTTTTTTTACAGAAAATATTAAAAACTTCTTGTTTGTTCATAAGTCTTCTCACTGTGACACCATCATCACGTAGTATCAGTTCTAGTTCAGCATCAATAGTTGTAACTTCTGTTTCAATAGGAGAATCAAATTTTTCAAATAAATTGATCTTACTTTCAACACAATGAGCTTTTCTAAAAGTATGAGTTCCAGGCACTGGTTGCCAATGATCTAAAGGATAAGAGTTGATATTTGTTCCTTGAGTCATCGTCATTATTTGTTTTTCAGAGTCAAAACTTAAGCTCAAATGCCGGCTTCCTAAGTAAAAATGGTCTTCTGCTTCCTCTGGACAATAATAATGATTATTCAATTGAGAGCAGCCCATGGCCGTCATAGATGGCAGAAAAACAAGTATAAAGAGGATCATTTTCATTGTTCATTCCTTAGTAAGTCTCATCATTCTAGCAAGACTATTTATTGTTCGACCATAGCCTAACAAACATGTTTTATCTGCGTAGATTTCAATGACCTGTATCTTTTCTGTTAAAAAGTTAAACTTTTTTAGACATTAATCCGACAAGATTACTTATAGATGGGGATGGGAGAAAGATGAAATTTTTTAAAAGATTAAGTGATAACGTTTTCATTTATACGATACTGGGTGTTTTGGCCATGGGTGTACTTGTTGGGCAAGGATATATCTCAAAACCGGTTGTAGAAATAAGGCGGCCTCAAAATCGGGAGATCTCAGGGCCAAAACGATCGTTGGCCTTTAAAGAAAGAATGTTAGAGATTAAACCTAGGTCAAAAGTCAATCGGCCCTAGTGATTCTATAAGTAATGGCCTTTAATTGCTTCAATGAAAGATAATTCCATCCTACTCTTAGGCAATATTTTATAATGCCATTTTAGGGGGAGGGGAAGGTTCAACTATTCCCCCCCCACCCTTAATCTTTGCACTAAGGATGAATGACTCTACCAGGGAGTCTGACAATAGAGCATGATGAAGAAGGGGTTAAGTATCGAACTGTCTCAAGCGGGCCACTGGGCCAATCCCCTATGAATGCTCGACGATTCACTGTGATGGTTTTAGTACAGGTCTGAAATTTTGTAGGTGAATGTTTAAAACTCACGGTGGCCTGAGTCCGTAAGTATTGTGGGCATAAAGTCGAAGGATCTTCTTCTTCAAGACCCTTTGAATACGCTGTTACGATGAGACCTGAAATTGAAGTTAATGAAATTCCAAAATGGCCTACACCATATGCCGCAAGTAAGTTCTTTTGAAAGAGATCATTCACAGAAACTGAGCACGCCTTGGTTTCTTGCGATAAGGCCATTAAACTCACGGCCAATACAATAAAATTTTTTTTAGAAAAAATGATGTTTTTGATGAATGACATGGAATCTCCTTTTCTGTTCCTGCTTTTAGAATAAAACACTTACATCCTTATGAAACATAAATAAATCCAACAAATTCTTCGCTCTTTCTGGGGTCAAATTGACCTCAGATGGTGTCAAAAGTTTAGACAGTTTAATAAGTCTTTACATAGAGGGTACCTCAGGATGGCCTCTTGCAGGATAATCCCATAAGCATAAAAATGTATTTTTAAGGCCTATGGGCCAGGGTGATTATTATGTTAAAAATAATTTATCTC
>CAMCZE010000095.1 GCA_945885655.1 Bacteriovorax stolpii
TTAATATTTGGGTGTATTTTTTTATTTTTTCATGATTTTTTTCAACGTCTAATAGGTATTCATACTCAGATTCGACGGCCACAAAATATTCCATGACTTGGATGACGATTTTATTTTTGTCACTTTCAGAGAGAGAAAGAAATTGGTCATGGTTTATATAGGGAACTCCCGCCCATGAGGGAGTGGTCTTAAATGAACTAAGGCATAAAAAGAATAAAAAAAAGGGGACTTTAAGCATAAACTCTCTTTGAACTCTTTTCGGAGGATTTGACTTCAAGCTTAAGCCATTGCCCGATAAAGTTTGTCTTATTATAGGGGATGGTGCTGCAGCTCATAATTTTCCAAGACTTATAGGTTAAAAAAGCTATGTTTTTTAGAGACATCTGCCTTGGTAAAATGGCATTTTTCTTCTCAATGAGTCTTTTAAGAGAGTAAGATTAGGCTTTAAAAAGGTAGGCCCTATGGGATGGTTTCATCAGGTTAAAAACCCGAAACTTAAAAACGCTAAAAAAGTTTTGTCCAATACTCCGGTTGGATTATGGAAAAAATGTAATCAATGTCATGAGATTTTGCAGGCAGATAAGTTAGAAGAAAATTTAAGTGTATGCCCGTTATGCCATTATCATTATCGTATTTCTGCGTATGAGCGTATTGCCGTGATGACGGATGAAAATTCTTTTGAAGAAATCAGTCCTGATCTTATCTCCAATGATCCTCTACAGTTTAAAGATAAAATAACCTACATCCAACGTTTGCAAACGGCCGTGAAAGGTACTGGCCTTAAGGATTCGACGGTTTGTGGAACGGCACTCATTGAGGGAAAACCAGTGGCCCTGGCCGTCATGGATTTTCGTTTCATGGGTGGATCTATGGGAGTGGTGACTGGAGAAAAAATTGCTCTGGCCATGGATATTGGTTATGAAAAAAGAATTCCGGTGATTGTTGTTTCTTGTTCAGGCGGAGCGCGTATGCAGGAGGGGATCTTATCTCTTATGCAAATGGCAAAAACGTCGGCTTCCCGATCGAGATTAAAGTCTGTAGGCGTTCCTTATATCTCACTTCTTACTGATCCTACTACTGGCGGATGTGCCGCGAGTTTTGCGATGTTGGGTGATCTGAATATTTCTGAGCCAAAGGCCCTCATTGGTTTTGCTGGACCACGAGTGATTGAGCAATCTATCAGACAAACATTACCTGAAGGCTTTCAGCGTTCAGAGTTTTTAAAAGAGCACGGTTTTATTGATAGAATTATTCATCGTAAAGATCTCAAAAAAGAACTGAGTTTTTTTATTAAAATGTTTGGCCCTTAAATGCATCAGAATCTCTTGGATTGGCTGATTTCTCATTATGGCCAAGAGAAAATGAAACCAGGCCTTGAGCGTATAAAGAGCGCCATTGTGCCGCTCATGCCTTTTTTTGAAAAAACTAAAATTATCACCATCGCTGGAACCAATGGGAAAGGCGAAACTTCATTGTGGCTCTCGCGATATTTAAAAAATCATACTCATTGCACTTGGATTTCGCCTCACATTGAAAGAATCAATGAAAGGTTTGTTTCACAAAATGGGGAAATTGAAACTTCTGTGCTGACTGCTCTTATGACTGAGTGTCATGAAAAAGTGTTAGAGCATAAATATGAACTCAGTTTTTATGAGTTTTTGTTTTTTGTTTTTTGTACTTGGGCATCTCGGCAAGCGCCTCAATACTTATTGTTGGAGGTGGGGCTTGGCGGAAGATTAGATGCTGTAAATGTTTTTGATGCAGACTATCTTCTTTTGCCTTCGATCTCTCGGGATCATCAAGAATTTTTAGGTCATCGATATGATCAGATTCTTCTCGAAAAGCTGGCACTTTTGAGACCAAAAACACTTCTTTTAAGTTATTTGTCTCTGGATTATCTCCGCGAGAAGGCCGCTGCAGAGGTTTCTAGACTAAAAGCTCAGTGGATTGATTTAGAAGAATTAAAACGATTTCAAGATTTTGACTTCTCCGCCCGTAATCAATTCTTGGCCTATGCGGCATACAGAAACATTCAAGATCTGCCTTTTGAGAGTGAAAAGTGGCATCCTGTAAGAGAATTTTTAGAACACCGGGGTGAAGTCTGGGGGGATAACGGTGAGTGGATCTTTTTTGGTTCTCATAATCCCGATGGACTAAGAAAACTTATTCAATTTTTACATTCTGGGAACTATAATTTTACAAGGCCACCATTTGATGCCGTCATTATTGCTTTTTCCAAGAGAAGTGAAAAAGATCTGAGAGTCATGCTCAAAATGGTTCGTGAGTCCGGACTAGGGAAAATTGTTATCACTTCATTTGATCACCCTAAGTCCGTTTCTCTCAAAGTAATAGAAAGCTTGGCCAGTCAAGAAGGACTAGAATTTGTTAAAGATATTGGGCCTATTGTTCAGAAGAACAACCACCGTTTGTTGGTCGCTGGCTCTTATTATTTTATTGGCCACTTTCAAGAGCGTTTTGGCCGCAGGTGATAAAGCACAACTTGAGGTAGGCGATAAACTTTCTGTCTTTTCTGATAAGGCCTACAGAAAAAATAACGGTCGTTATTTTGAAGCTGTCGGTAATGTGATCATTATCAGCAAACAAGATACGGTTTATGGGGAGCTTGCCACTCTTGATCAAGACACCATGATGGTCAAGCTTGAGGGTAACGTACGTCTTATTACTAAAGACATGACGCTTTATGGATCGAGAGTGGATTATAATATTACCACTGGTGAAGCTGTTGTTAAAAACGCTCGAATACTAACCAGTCAGTTTAACCTTGTGGCCGATGAGCTTATACGTGTTTCTGCATCAGAGTACCTTGCCAAGAATGCAGAATTCTCAACTTGTAAGGACTGTACCGAGTCTTGGTCCATTTATGGAAAAAATATCCGGCTAGTTGTGGGTAAATACATCCAGATTAAACATGGCCTGGCCAAAATTAAAGGTGTGAACGTTCTTTATGTTCCTTATCTTGTGCTTCCGATTTTAAGTGAACGTAAGACAGGATTATTATTTCCGCGTCTATCCAGTCGGTTAAGTGAGGGGATGTCTTTTGAGCAGCCTTTTTTCTGGGCCATCGATGATTCAAAAGATATGACGATTAGCCCAACTTATTGGGCCACACGAGGTTATGGATCTGATCTTCAATACCGTCAAAGATTTACTGACAAGAACTGGGTTGAATTTAATGGTCGAGGGGTCAACGACACCATTTATGAACCAGGAAGATCAAATCAAGAGAAATCGGGAGATGAATTCTTTCGATATTTTACTGAGATCGAAACTCATCAACAGTGGAGTCCTAACTTTAGTATGCATGAGAGGTATACAGGTACAAGAGATCTTGATTTTGTCCGAGATTATCCACAATTCACTGACACAAAAGTTTTAGGTAGTGATATTGGTTTTACAGGATTTGCTAACTTGCGCCAGGATATTTTTAGTTTAGGTGTAGAATCTCAGTATTCAAGAAATCAACTTTTTTCTGACTCTATTGGTTTTGACCGAACTTATGTGCAGACCATGCCACGAGTCACTCTTTCTTCAACTCCTTATTCGATCATCCAGTCCACAGTTCCCATGTTCCAGCATGTGTTTATTGGTTTAGATAGTTCCTATACACGATTTGCCCAGGTCGATAAAGTTGAAACGCCATTTTTAAGAAATGCGAATCGATTTTCTTCTCAGCCCTACATTAACTGGCATTTTTTAACTTTGGGGCCAGTAAATTTAAAAAGTAGATTCACCCTAGATCAACAGGCCTATCAGTTTGATGACCATAGGGAGGCAAGTTTTGGTAAGAATGCAGGTCTCTTTCAGAACGAAGTGAGTTTTACTTTAGATAAAATATTTGGTTTGGCCTATGATGAAAATGTTCCATTAAAGTATCTCTCTAATAAAGATCTTCAACGTATTCAGAATACAAAAGACAAAAAAAGTCTGACTCCGCTACAGAAAATACAAAAAGAAAATCGATTAGTAGGAAAAGTTCCAAAGTTTGAAGCGGAACTCGCTCAAGATACATTTATGCAGCAGCGGAGCAGTTACCGTCATTCTCAAGAATATAAATTTATCCATCGTTTTATTTCATCTGAAAATGAGTTTGGTAACCGCCGTTTTGGGGATCAACTAAAGACATTTGATGGCTGGTTTGATTATGAAGATTCTGTGAGATCCCTTGAACAAACATTTGGTTCTAGTGCCACAAGAACGATGATTTCTCCTGAAAACACCGTTGAGTTTCAGTGGAATAATGCTTTGATTAAAAAAACGCCGAAATTGTTAAATTATCTCACGGACGAAAAATACTTAAGAGATAACTTTTCTTATCAGACGATGGGTTATTTTAATGTGTCTCAAGGTTATTTTGTTGATTCCGAAGATGTTAAGGATTATCGGCAGAAATTAACCCGGCTTGGAATATCAACGGGATACTCAGCAGGCCTTTGGTCTGTGACGGCAGGGGAAAACTATTTTCATTATGAAAATGAAAACATTTTTAACATCAGTGCGACAAGAAGATTTGAGTCACTGAATGTGTTTACTAATTATAATTACAATTCATTCCAGAACTCTCCTTTGAGTACAATCTCTTTGGGTGCTCAATTTAGACCTACTGATGTGTTGGGTCTTGCGATGGTTAAGGATATGGATCTTAATGCCAATAAGAATATGAGAACAATTTATTCCATCGACATTATGCCAAATAACAATTGTTGGATCTTAAATTTAAATTATCGAGAAAGTTTGGTGGATTCACGAACTTCATTTGAGATTATTTTTAACTTCGGTGATGGTGCTTTTGAGCGCTACCGGGCAGACTATTTTGCTGTGAGACGTTTATGAAGACAGCTCTCTTCATCGATTTTGATGATAGTTTTTCTTATAATATCATTCAAGAATTAATGGAGCTAGGGATCAAAGTTAAGGCCATACATTGGAAAGATTTTGAATCTCGTCCGACTGAAGATTTATTAGTTTTAGGGCCCGGGCCTGGGCATCCTGATGATTATCAAAATATTTATCCTCTCGTGCAAGAGTGGCTTGATCAAAAAAGGCCATTTTTTGGTGTCTGTTTGGGGCATCAGATTTTTTGGAGATTGCAGGGAGAAGAGATCATTCGTTCTAAAACACCACTTCATGGTCAGAAAATTTTATTAAATTTAGATAAGGTGTGGAGGAGTTGGCTGAACTTATCGGGTAAAGTATTTGTCCAAAGGTATAATTCATTATGTGTTCCTGCTCAGGCAACTCTTAGGAATCCTTACATTGAAAATTTTATTCAAGACGATGAAGTTCTCATCAGTAAGGGGTCACATTTTATAACATACCAGTTTCATCCAGAATCTTTGGGAACTAGTTACCGCAAGTCCTTTTTTATGCCGATTCTCAGAGTTATTGTATAATTCTTAGATGAATTCTCTTCTTATCCATGGTGTTTACGATCTACCCACATTTCAAACTCTTTCTCAGATTGGGATTGCTCAATTTGGTTTTGATATGCGAGGAAGAAGCCGCAACTTTATTCCTTTTAAAGATTTAAATTTTTTGCTTTCAAGATTGATTGTGCCTAGAGCATTTCTTATTTTTGAAGATGATAAAAAAGAGACCATTTTTTCTTTTTTAAATATACTCAAAGATGCACCCATCAAACTGATCTTAGAGTTTCGAGATAATCAGGATGCTCAATTTTACCAATCCATTGATCATGATTTTGTCTGGATGTACCGCCCTGGGAGTGATTGGAAAAAAATTCTGAGTTGTGAAAAGCTTGTTGGTATTATTTTACCTTATCAGTGGCGTGAACATTATCAAGACATGTCCCTGTTGTGGGAAACAATTGAGAAAAGAAATCTTGAAGTTTTTATTCATGCAGAGAATTTAGAAGAGGCCATTTCTATCCCTCATGCACAAGATATAAAATTGAGCATTGATCTTACTCTTGAGGTTGAAAAAGGTTTCCGAGACGTTGATCAAGATTTACTAAAAAAATCACCTCTGTGGAGTAACTATCATGAGAATTTTACTCGCCAATGATGATGGAGTTCACGCTCCAGGCATTCGTGGCCTTTATAATGAATTAAGTCCTCATCATCAAACCTATATCATTGCACCATTAGAAGAGCGCTCTACTACTGGCCATAGTTTAAGTTTAGATAGGCCTCTGCGACTTGAGAAGTTTGATGAAACTATTTACGGTTGTTCTGGGTATCCCGCTGATTGTATCTTGATGGGCCTTGGGCATTTAATGAAAAATAACCGTCCTGATGTTGTCGTTTCTGGGATTAATCGAGGTGCAAATCTAGGGCAAGATTTATATTATTCAGGCACAGTGGCAGCTGCTAGAGAGGCCGCTTTTCATGGAGTACCTGCCTTGGCCGTGAGTTTAGTTTTTGATCGAGTTAACGAAGAGCATCGTTATCATACAGCAGCACAATTTATTAAATGGTGCCTTGAATTTGAGCTACACAAGGCCTGTCCACCCATGACACTTCTGAATATTAACGTGCCAAATGTTGAATTCTCAAAACTTCAGGGCGCTAAATTAACTGAAGTAGGATTTAGGCGTTATTCAGAGGAAATCCATGCTAGAATTGATTCTAGAAATAGAGATTATTTTTGGATAGCAGGCCTATACGAGGGATTTGATTCAAATCCCGACTCCGATTGTCATGCCCTCAATGAGGGAAAGGTTGCTATTACACCCCATGCTTTGGTGGATCGGTATGAACGTGATTATACCAAGCTTCGCCAAGTGATTGAGAGATTGAATGCTAAACTTTTTGCTTAATTCAGTTCTGGCCCTCTTTTTATTGACCTCATGTTCCTCCATGAAAAGTGGTCAATACGTTTATGTCGAAAGACAATATCATGTAAAAAAAGTTGCAAAAAAATATGGTGTGACTCTAGAAGAACTTAAATTTGCTAATCCTGACAAAAATTTTAATGGTAACGAGTGGATTTTTGTTCCAACGAAAGTGGGAGTGGCCTATCTCTTAAGAGATACCATTGTTGTAGAAGATTACGCCTCTTTAGGTACCGGCCGTTTTTTATGGCCAGTTCCAGGTCATTACCGAGTCTCTTCACAGTTTGGTCCAAGAGGCCGCCGTCACCATGACGGGATTGATGTTCCAGCTCCTCGTGGCACACCTATCATTTCAGTTGATGAAGGAGTGGTGATTTATTCAGATAATGGAATTCGTGGTTATGGAAATATGATCGTGATTGCTCATGGCGAAGAGATCTTTACGGTTTATGCGCACAATAGAAAAAACAAAGTTTCTAAGGGTGATCGGGTTCATAAGGGAGATGTGATCGCTGAAGTAGGCAACACAGGAAGATCCACAGGACCACATCTTCATTTTGAAATTCGCTACAAAAACAAGGTGCGAAATCCAGCTCAATTCTTATCTAAAAAATCTGATAACTAAGATTTTTTTCCAAACTTGTCTAAAAGTTTTAGATACATAATGGCAGTATTTTTTGCATCTTCTAGGGCAGTGTGAGCAACCGCCCCCATGCCTAGATGGTTCATAAGATTTGTTCCAGAGTCCATGCCCTGCGGCAATAGCCCGAGATCAATGAGTCCATAACCCAAACCTGATAGATCAAGGTTTCGGTGATGGAAATACTTGCGCATAAACTCCCACCCTAGATCTCGAGTGAGAAATGGCAAATCAATGGCCGTCATAGACTTACCAAAAAGCACAATTTTTTGATTATTAAAGTACTGACGAACTTCTGGGCCCTCGAGATACTTTACTAAAAATTCTTTAAACTCTGAATGCATGAGCCCCTCATGATGGGCCTTTCGGATGATCTTTTCATTGTGCTCACGTACCCAAGGATCAAGACTTGTTTTGAGATCTTCAAATGATGGGCAGTGAATATAAACGGAGCGAGCAAGGGATTCTTCTAAACGCTTAAACTGCGTATCAAAAGGAATCATGGCAAATTCAATGATCTGACAATCTTCTGCAAGGCCAGTGGCCTCAATATCAATGCTCAAATATTTCATGAAAACTCCTTATGATCTATTCTAGAAGTGGACATGAGATGTAGGCAATTGAAAACAGGGGATGGAGGCATCCCCTGTACGAATTTTTTATTGGATAGTAGCAGTCATCGGGCAATGATCAGAAACGCCTTCATAACTAATACCAAGCTCAGAGGCAGGAACTTGACGGCAAGAAACAAGCTCACAATGTCCATGAACATTGGCCTGAGTTTGTTTTTTCATAAGTCCTGGTGTCACGATCACATGATCGAGAAGGGAAGGAGTTTCAATTCCATCATCAGAGCCTCCCCACCAGTAAGCAGAACACTGTAAAGATTGGGCCAAATCGATCATCGATAGGTCTTTAACAACTTTTGTAAGCGCTTTGTAGTCGCGACCTTTATTGAGGTACTCAGTTGTATTAAGGTCACCAGCGATGAAAAAATCTACTACACCAGTTTTTGACTTAAGCTCAATAACAGTTTGTTTAAGAAGTTCATACTGCTTAAGTCTTTTTGACATAGCTTCAGGATTTGAGCCTGATTTTAAATGAGCAGTCATGCCATAGAAGCGCTGATTTGAAGCTTTCACTTTGAATAAACCAATCGCAAGTGGTCTAGAACCTGCATCACATGTGCCTTGGCCACCAGGCTCAGACATTGCGAGATCTTCATTAAAAGTAAGAAGCTCAACGTTTTTTGTATTATAGAGGAAACCAAGACGTTGTCCGTGAGCTCCACCGCAAGTAGAAAGAGCGACTTCGTAACCTGGAAGATTTTTGGCCACGAAATTTTCAAATTCTTTTGTATTATTAATCTCTTCAACACTCAAAACATCAACATTAAGGTCAGTGATGATGGTTTTAAGAGCTGGTTTGTTGGTGCTAATTTTATATCGTTCATCATAATCGAAATTTCTGATGTTGTAGGCGCCCACCGTAAGAGCAAAGGCCTGTGCAGATGTTAATAAGAAGAGGATGGAAAGAAGACGAGTCATCATAGTTTCACCTTTTCTGGTATAAGGAGCTTTAACTTAGAGTATTAGCTACGCTTATGGTTTTGAGTGCCCAGACAATACAGAAAAATGTTTCAAATCGCCAATCTTTTTATTTTGTTACGGGTGTAAACTTATGACGTTGCGCGCTTTGTCTTACCTTCTTACGCGCGCAATGTTTTTGTTTGACTTTGCTTGTCGTTAATGATTTTAAGCTGATGAGGAAAATTCTAAATCCGGGGGGATAGATGAATAAGAATCTAAGCTTTTTGAGTGCCGCATTGTTTTTATTCGCAGCAACCAAGGCCATGAGTCAAGAGGTTGATAAAATCGACTACTTAACCATCTCCAAGGTGGAATTTAGAGAAATTACCGTTGATGTGCTTAATCAAGAAAAATCAGAACTCCTTCAAGTTAAAAACATCCCAGAAGAACCAAAAAAAGATGCGATTGAAGAGGTCGGTAAAGTTATAAAAGTGGCCCGAGATTTAGTGGCCTTGGGGGAAGATGTTTATAAACTCGTCACCAAAGGCCGTCCATCGGCCATTACGAAGTCTGCTCCAATAAGTGTTATTCCTATCGTTGATGGCCAGCCGGTTGATCTTTTCAATACAGAAAATTGGAAAGAACCTATTAAAAAAACCTATGAAATTAATTATTTCAATATTTATAAATTTAACGTCGTGAAGTTCCGATTTTCAGTTCTTTTTTCTTACGGCGGAACTTATGATGGAAAAGGTGCCTATATAACGGCCGCTCAAATTATTCCTGATCAGGTTCATGCTTTATTTGGTTATGATTTTTCTGCCACGATGAAGTTAGGTGGAATCCAGAATAATGGTACAAAGGCCAACCGTATAGCGGGAGCGACGTTACTTATGGAGCATACTGTAAATACTTTGGTTAAGGCCGATGTGGTTGTGAATAGTTTTTTCATCACTGGAAAGGGTGAAGTTAAAAAATATTAAAGATAAGATATTTCGATAACGCCATCAGGTTGGCGCTGGAGAAAAATTTCCAGCGTCAACTCGCAAGTTAACCAGCCATTTTGAATCCCGCATTTTTTGCAGACACCCTTTCCATCACAGGAAGAGGCAATGGGGATTTTTTTATCTCTTAACCAATCTAAGAGTAAAAGTTTTTTTTCATGTTCTAAATATGAGAGAAATAGGGAATGACCTGAAGCCATTCCTTTAATCTCTATTTGCACAAAAATGTTCCGGAATTTCTATCATCAATAATAAAACGGTTTTGTTCTCCAAACGAAGTGTAGGCCCATACGTTGCCTAGGGCATCGGCGTTGTAAATGGGAAGATTGAGTTTTAATAAATTATCAATCTGAGACTGAGTACTACGCAAAGATTCAATGACTAACCGTACAGGATCGGACAAAAAAAGGTGTCGTGAGTGTTTGATGAGTTTATCAACTTCAAAAGTTGATTTTGTTTCATGGAGACCATACTTAAAGATATGAAAAAGATGTTGACCGGGATCACGGCTGCTTGTTGAAAAAGTCCAGATTTTGTTATGTTGATTATCTAGGGAACAAAC
>CAMCZE010000096.1 GCA_945885655.1 Bacteriovorax stolpii
CTAGAATTCCAAGGGCCCTTAAAGCTTCCTTGCTTAATACATCGTTTCACATTCGCCCCTATGCCTGCACGATTTATATTCCAACATCGACTCACCTCAGAAAGAGGGAAAGTTAGAAGTTCAGTATCAAAGTGGACACGATATTGGCGCTAGTTGTTGTTTAGAGCAGAGGGACACAGTTTTGGGGCCGAAAATGCACCAAAGACAGATTGAATGAGTTAGGAGAAGATGGATTTTATGTCAGTTCTTAAATCTACAATTAAAATGGCGATTGCCACATTCTTCTCCCGTATCCTGGGACTTGTGCGTGAACAGGTGATGGCCGCATATTTTGGGGCTTCGGGAGTGACAGACGCTTTTTTAGTTGCCTACAGAATTCCAAATCTTTTAAGAGACCTGTTTGCAGAGGGAGCTTTTTCTTCGGCTTTTGTTCCGACCTTTGTTGAGGCCAATCAAGAATCAAAAGATAAGAGCCGCGAACTGATGTGGTCTTTATTTTGGTTACTCTCAATGATTACCGGAGTGATTAGCATTGGGATTATGATTTTTGCACCCGAACTTATTCGGATTTTTGCCCCGTCATTTATCAATGATCCAGAAAAATTTGAAATCACTGTCAATCTCACTCGCATCATGGCCCCTTTTTTAATGTTTGTTTCTCTGGCAGCATTATTTATGGGAGTACTTAATTCTTTAAAAGTTTTTTTTATACCATCATTAGCACCCGCTTTTTATAATATTATGAGTGTTTTGAGCATGTTGGGGCTCTCTGGTATTTTAATTAAGTACGGTTACCATCCTATTTATTCATTGGGTATTGGAGCGATGTTAGGGGGCCTTATGCAGGCCCTCGTTCAAGTTCCTCTTATTTTAAAATATGGTTATCGTCCCATGTGGCCGAAACAATTTTGGACAGATAAATCGAAAAAGATTGTTAGGCTCATTGGCCCAGGACTCATTGGTTTTGCGGCAACTCAAGTGAATCTTTTAGTGACGACGATTTTGGCCACAGGAACTATTGTAGGTGCAACATCGTGGCTCAATTATAGTTTTCGCCTTTTCCAGCTGCCCGTTGGTATTTTGTCTGTATCCATTGGCAATTCTAATCTTGTACATTTTTCTGAAGCCTGGAAAAAGAAAGATGAAGCAGGGGCAAAGGCCTCTCTTCAGCAAAGTTATTATTTATCGTTTTTAACCGTCATGCCTGCACTTGTGATCCTGTATTGCCTGTCGGAAGAAATTGTTCATGTGATTTTTGAAAGAGGACGTTTTGATCGGGCCAGTACGCTGATGACAGCAGAAGCTTTGCGAATGTATGCTATCGGACTACCCTTTTATGGGCTGTATAAAATTTGGGTCCCCACCTTTTATGCCCTGGATCGCCAAAAGATTCCTGTGATCGCCTCTGTAATGTCTATTGTTTTTAACATTGCTTTCTGTTTGCTCCTGACTCCGCATTACGGATTTAAGATTTTGGCGCTCGGCACCACACTTTCAGTCACGCTTAATGCTTGTTTTCAGGCCTGGATCATTCGCAAAGATCTCAACCTCAGTTGGGGCTTTTTCTTTTCCCTACGAATTTTTAAAGTTTTAGGGGCCACCTTTTTGTCGGCAATCGTGGCGGAAACCATCTTAAAGGTCGAATTCTTTTCTCAACCTTTTCTGAATAAATGCTTCTATTTAGGAGTTCAGATTTCAGCTATAGCGGCTTTGTACTTGATTCTACTTTGGGTTATGGGCGAGAGGGCTTCGGTCAACGCACTTCTGAGCAAAGTCACCCAAAGATTCAAGAGAAAGTAAAAAAAATCAACGCTTTAACTTGTGCGCTAGGGAGTTTTTAGTTATTCTAAAAAGGTAATACCTTATTAAGGACGATACATGAAAACTGATTTTGACACGCTAAAAGCGCTATCTACATACTCGATCAATCATCTTAAACAAGCTGAGATGATCGATTTCTCCGCTGATTCAAGAGCTGATCTTATTGAGGCTCTCGCAACTGAATATGGCGTAAGTTTTGCGACAGACGAAAACATTAAAGAACAGGCCATTGAAGAAGTCGAAGAAAAATTCGGAGAAGATATTCCAGGTGATATCACAGAAACAGAGATGTTTAACCATGCTCGTAAAGAGATTATCAAGTCATTCAATGGCGAAAACATTGGCGGACTCTATCTTATGGAATCTTTGCACAACATTGCTATTCGTGTGAAAAATTTCCTTCTTACTAACGATCTTGTGGAAGATGTTTTCTGTTCTGATGAAGAGTTGATTGATTTTATCATTGATAAAATCAGAAACTTTGCTCCGAAGCGTAACTAAGTTCGGAAAGACTTTCTTCAAAGTACGGTCCCTCTACCAGACCATTAAGCACTGAGCTTTTACTTTCAAAGACAAAGTAGCCGTCTTCTTTTTGCGCGCGCATGAGATAGATATCGTAATAGATACGATCAACCATGGCCTGAGTTGCTTTTCCTTCCACGCGAATTACTTCTTGAAAATGTTCCTGAATGGCCGAGTCACGAAATAGAACTCGAGAGTCAGTTTCAAAAACGACATCGATGTCGAATTCAACCTCTTCTAGATTTAGCTTTTCCTCTAGAAGTTGGGGTAGGGTTTTGTTTTCATGGTTTGCAAAGAAGGCGTATCTAGCGTACCAATCGTATCTGGTATCAGTCCTCTCAAACTTAATTGCTAAATCATTCTGCTCAGTAATGCTCCACCATTTAGGGATCCGTAAACCAAGATTTGAAAACTGAACTTCGTAGGATTCGTCTCTAAAGCTCGTTTTTTCATTTCCAATAATTTTAAGGGTATAGAAGGCCAGAGCAATCAATGAAACGAGAATGAGCCAGTCGGTAAAGTGGTTAGTCAGGATGTCCATAGGGCCGTGAGATTATAGTAATTGTCTAAAAATTTCCAGCTCCATCAATATTAAAGTTTTATCGCCTTCTTTCCGATACTTCCAGGACGAGATTGGTTTGCGTGGAGATTTTTGCCTAACGTACTCCTATTTTCGTCAAATGCTATCATGTAAATAAGGATTTCTCCCTCTCATTTGGGAGATCAATAATTGGGTAGGTCGTTGTATGAAAAAAATTATCCCTCTTCTTTTTGCTTTGATGCCACTCTCGCAGCTATGGGCGGATTCTGACAGCTCCCTTGTCGATAAGGCAATCGCAGTTTGTAAAAGTTCGAATGGAGATTATACTTGGGCCTCAGGTGAAGAGAAAAGAGGTGAACAAGTTTGCAGAAAAGTAACTTGTAGGGTGAAAACGTCTAACGATAAAGACGATCACCAGGTTAAGCCTGATGATAAGAATGAGGCCAACATCGAAGGGACTAAAGAAGTTTGTATTGATAAAAAAGATCTTGATAAAGTTTGGGATAATGCCAGAGACGGAAAAGATAAAGATAAAGATGGAAAAGACGGTGACGGAAAAGATGGTGTCAAAGGTGGAGCTGGTTCGGCCGCTGGTGGTGCGGGGGCTGCGGCCGGTGGATCGCCGGGACTCGCTGGATGTATGTACCTTGAAGGTGAAGGTGTTATTGCACCAGGTGAGCTTTGTTTTAATGAATGTAAGCCGAAAAAAAATGGATGGTTTGGATTGTTTGGTGAAGAAGAACAAGGTCTCAACCGTGAGGACTGTGTTCGTTGTCTTCTAAAATATCCTGATGTCTATAAAGTGAAAGAAAAATATCTTCCTAAAGATATAAACGGAAAAATTATCGGGGATGACAGAATTCGTTTAGGTAGTGGTGTATCAAAGGCCGGCAGTATTGTTTGCCGTGATGCTTTTGGTGTTGTCCTATCAGTTGAGGGAGCGACCTCTTGTGTTCCTGGGTCGTCTGTACATAATGGCGGTTCTGGTAGTGGTGGTGTGATTGTTGTTCGCGGTGATGGAAACGACCGAGGCAGAGGTCGTGGACGTTTTGATTGTTCATCAAGCAGCTCTGAAGATTATTGTGATGATGAAACAGTAGAGATTAGAAATAGAGGAGACCGTGATTGCGTTAACTGCGCAGGACATCGCCAACAAAGTAATCTTTCAGGAATTGCGGAAATCGTTGGGGCCATTGCTCCTCCTTTAGCACATTTTGGATCATCATGGCTCATGGCCGATGCACAAGTAAAATCAAATAGAGCTTGGGCGAATGCATCCGTAGCTACGGCCGAGCAATGTCGACTAGGTCAACAACAATACTTAGCTCAGTTAGGAATTTATCAGCAGTATACAATGGATAACTCCACATCAGCAGTGACTCCTGAACAACAACAAGGATTTTTAGCATCAATGCCTCAATGTAACGGAGTTAGTTTAAGTGGTTATGCCGGTATGGGAACTGGAATGGGTAACTTCTATAGCGGTGGTTATAGTCCAGGTTATATGAGTGGAATGATTGGGCCTTATGGTCCAGGAACGGGATACCCAGGCGGTGGAATGGCAGGTATGGCCGGTATGGCCGGTGGTGGAATGATTAATGGAATTTCTTTAGCTGGTGGATATATGCAAGGCGGATATATGCAAGGTGGATATATGCAAGGTGGATATATGCAAGGTGGATATATGCAAGGTGGATATATGCAAGGCGGATATATGCAAGGTGGATATATGCAAGGTGGATATATGCAAGGCGGATATATGCAAGGCGGATATATGCAAGGTGGATATATGCAAGGCGGATATATGCAAGGTGGATATAACACTGGATATAATCCTGGATATGCTCAAGGTGGTTGGGGATCTGGAGTTAATGGTGGAATGCAAGGCAACTACTGGGGAAATACTGGCGGTTGGGGAAATGCTCAAGCTGACTACAGTGCAAGTATGATGGCCTCAAACCAAGATAGAATGTTTCAACAGAATGGTCTAGGTTATCAGATGGGTCAGACGTCTGGAGGATTTGGTAACTTTGGTCAAACTGGATACGCCGCTTATCACCCGGCCAATATTGGTATGAGTTTAGGATTTGGTTTTTAAGAAATAAATTAAAATATTAAAAAAAAAGGGGAGTTTTAAACTCCCCTTTTTTTTTGGCTAGTGCTTGTTATGAACAAGTGTTTTGATATCATGTCTGAAAATAACTTCGATCTTATCATCCACAACTTTTTCAACGATACCAGGTCCAAATTTGGTGTGATCGATGATATCACCTTGAACAAACTTATGGTCCATAGCATACGGAGTAGATTTCTTTTTAGTGCTCGACATTTTTTCCATCCAAAGATCAGAAACTGAAATCACTTTTGATGGTGCTGAGGTTGTCTTGCGAGTACGAGTTTTGTTTTGTTTAGCAAGAGTAGGGTCTTTAAAAGATTGCTGAGTCTGACAAGTGTTACACTTGACCTTCGCAATATGTATACTGTCTTTCATTGCGACAATGGTATGACCAAGGTTTAGTTTACATTTTGTGCAGTAAGAGAGCACATCCTTGCCAACCGTTAACTGAGACATAGTTTTCCTTTTAGTTTATATTTGTGAAGTGCAACCTGAGGGTGAACTTAACCTGTCTATAATACACTAGAGAACGCTGCACAGTAAAGAGAACACGCCCATGAAGAAGATGGATGAACTTTTAAATAAGGCCAATAGCTTACCGCAGGAACCCGGTTGTTACCTAATGAGGGACAAGAATAGTCGGGTGATCTATGTCGGAAAAGCAAAAAAACTCAAATCACGCGTCTCTTCCTATTTTAACCAATCCGCTAAAGGCTTAAAAACCGAGTACATGGTGGGACATGTCGATGATTTTGACTTTCTCATTACGCTTTCTGACGCTGAGTCATTTGTTTTAGAAAATAACCTTATAAAACAACATTCACCCAAATATAATATTAGGCTGCGCGACGATAAAAGTTATCCTTACGTTCAGGTGAATTGGAATGAGCCTTTTCCAAGGCTGGAATATATCCGTCGTCCTAAAAAAGGGAAAGGCAAAGAGCTTTTTGGGCCCTATCCACCGGGATCAAATATTTCCATGATTATGCGGGTGCTGATAAAATCTCTGGCTTTGAGGGATTGCTCCCTTACAGAATTTAAATCCCGAAAAACTCCTTGTCTCTTGTATCAGATGAAACAATGTTCTGCTCCTTGCGTGGGGCTTTGCACTGCTGCTGAATATGAAGACGACTTACAGATGGCCCTGGGATTTTTTAAAGGGCCCGTGAAGGCCAAAAGAACGATTCAAAAGCTTCAAGAGAGGATGAATGCATATGCTGAGGCAGAAGAGTATGAAATGGCAGGCATCACCCGAGATAATATTGCAGTGCTTGCCGCTTTTTTAGAGAAATCTTTCGATCAAAAAGTTGAATCCCTTGATACTGAAAAAAATATCGATGTATGGTCTTATTGGAATGGAACTGAAGAGGTTGATCTCTCCATTTATATGATCCGTTCGGGACTTCTATTAGGGCATAAAAATTTTAACTTTGTGAAAGGGGAACTTATTGAAGAATTAGAGGATGAAATTCTGCAAAAGATTGTAGAGTTTTATTCAGATCCCGAAGAAATGAATCCAGATATCGTCGTGATGGATTTTGAAGAAGAGAAATTAACTGATGTGACCGAGGCACTTAAAACTTTTGGGGATATGAAAATCTTGGGTCATACAAAAAAATATAAACCACTCTTAGAGATGTGCCGTAAAAATGCTGAAGAGTCGCAGAGAGTGCGAATGGCAAATTCAGACAGTGTCTATATAGGACTCAATAAACTTAAAGAACTTCTTTCTATGAAAGAGCGTCCAAGAGTACTTGAATGTTATGATGTGGCCATTTGGCAGGGACAATCTCCTACGGCTTCTCAGATCGTTTTTGAGGAAGGTAAACCAGATAAAAGGCGATATCGTCATTATCATTTAGAAGTGAGGCCTGAAGGGAATAATGATTTTGCTATGATGAGAGAAGTGATTTCTCGTCGATTGAATAACGGAGATCTACCAGATGTGCTCGTCATTGATGGTGGTGTGGCACAAGTAAATACAGTGACAGCAGTTTTAGATGAGCTAGATATTTCACTTCATGTTGTCGGAATTGCTAAATCACGGGACTTGACTCGTGGAGATTATCGATCAGGGCAAGTGGATCGCACTGAAGAGCGATTAATCATTCCTGGGCGTACAAATCCTTACATCTTAAGTAAGTGTCCACCGTTATTTAAAATTATTGTCAGTATGAGAGATGAGGCCCACAGATTTTCTCGTCGCCTCCATCATAAAGCTGAATCTAAACGTGTGCTTTTAACTTGGCTTGATGAAGTCAAAGGTTTGGGAGAGGATGTGAAGAAAAAAATTCTCACACAACTTTCCATGACCCAGGATGAACTCAAAGAGTACACCATTAATGATCTCATGAATTATTTTGGTATTAAGAATACCCAGGCCCGCGCCCTCTGGAGTCATTTACATAAATCAACTTAATTCAGGATATGAATCACTCGACGATTGCCGCAACCGCAATCCATGCAACGAGCTGTTTCCTGCACCAAAAGATTTTTGTAATCTGGCATGTGCGAGAGAAGAAGTTTAGACCCGCAGACTTTGCATTCGTCCATGGTTTTTTTCACTTGATCTGCTCCGCCAAAGTATTCTTCAAAACTTTCAAACCTAAAATCTGCATCAGACATGCTTAACCCCTTATTCATAGGTCTCATCGGATGCAGATGACGCTTAATTAAATTTATTTCTCGCTAGGAAACTTTGTCCCATTCGGGTAAAAGAGCTTATGGAAAATCTATTTAAGAAAAAATTGCAGGATTTAAGACATCCACTTCCTCCTAAGACTTTTAGGCACGCTCTTTTGGGCCCTGTCACATGGGGCCAGCCTCAACAGGATGCACAGATTCCATCCCCAATAATGTTTAGTGAAGGTTCCGAACAAAAGCTTGTTATCGAGGCCCTCGAGCGTTTTACAGAAGAGAAAGGAACCATCAGTGTGGATGGGGGAGAGATTGCCCTTCGATTAAAAAAAGTCACTTCTATATCGGAGCTAAAAGCTCATCTGTCGTTAGAATCCCAAACTCAGGACCTTATCTTAAATGACAAAAATTCAACAACTCTTAAGGCCATTTTTGTTACTGAAGTTGTACGTCCTTGGAGTGAGTTTTCTAGCGAATTAAAAACTGGTTTTGTGAATGAGCTAATTGCATGCTTTCCGATTAAGACCGCTGAATTTTTTGAACGCATGATGATGGCCATGAAATTTACCTCTGACGAAATTCTTATTTATCCCATAGAAGAAAAAGGCCAAGACCTATCACAAGAAGTCATGGCCTTGGCAGCCTATTTTAAACCGGAAGTTATTATCACATTGGGGGCGAAAGCGTCTCAAAAGATACTTAATGGTAATGATCGGTTATCTCTTATTCACGGTCAGTTTTTTCAAAAAGAAGTTGAGGGAGTTGGATCATTTCAAGTAGTTCCGCTGTTTCACCCGACAATTATTGAAACCAATCAGAATATGAAAAAAACTGCATGGGCCGATATGCAGAAAATTATGAAGCATTTGAAAAAACTTTCATAAACTTATCCCCCTTTACGGTATGATAGGAGAAGGTCTTTTGTAATTTCCAAGGATAGGGAATTAGTGCTAAAAACAGGATGTTTGATATTACTTGCGGTAATTGTGGCCCCCGTGTATTCGGCTGCTCCTCAAGTTCGAGTTCTTATTGGTAAATCTCTTAAACATGTTGTCGTGGAAGGGATGGATCTCCAAAAAACAATTCATACCCAGAACAAATACCAGCAATATAACGGTAGGAAAACGATTTCGTTCAACTGCTTGCCTCCAAGATCTCGTGGTAAAGTTTCAATGTTAAAAGATCCGTTATTGGTGGCCTCGTTGAGTTCACCGACTGGCCTGGTTTCATGGGGCGCGCAAAAGTACCAAGGCGAACTTCAGCTTTTAGCAAGTCCTGGTCAGCAGAGCTGTGATCTTGTGAATTCCACTTCAATGGAATCTTATATTACGACTCTTCTTGCCAAAGAAATGAATGGTACGTGGCCCGTAGAAGCTCTAAAAGCTCAGGCCGTGGCCGCTCGTACTTATGCTTATGATCGTTTGAAAGCACACAGTAAACTTTATCATTTAGAATCTTCTGAGCGTGATCAAGTCTCTGGAACATTTGCAGACATTACAGAAAAAACTCTTAAGGCCGCTCGTGAAACAGATGGTGAAATCTTGGTTGGACCTTCCGGTCGAGTGGCACCAGCTTTTTTTCATTCTAAGTGTGGAGGCAAAACGTTGAGACCCGACCAAGTATGGGGAGGGGTTGAGGAGGGCTATCGTTCTGTGAATTGTCCTTTTTGCCAAAAAACAGGTATGAAAAACTGGGAACATAGGATCGTTGGTGGCAAGCTAAATCAGATGATAGATAAGGTTTTAAAACGTTATTATTCGGATACCATCTCTCAAGGGGAGATGAGACTTATGCCAGATTCTTTAAAAAACTCTGAACTGAGACTTTATGTGGGTGATAGACTTCATATTATTAAGAAATCGTATTTAAGAAATCTTACCGGGCGTGAAATTCTGCCTTCAAATAATTTTATGGTATCAGTTAAGCAAAATGACTTTCATGTTAAAGGATATGGATATGGACATGGAGTGGGTTTGTGCCAGTTGGGTGCACTTGAACTTGCCAAACGTGGTTACAATTACCGCCAGATTCTTTCTTTTTATTTCCCAAGACATAAGATGAAAAAAGTATATTAGTATGAAAATGGTTCTTTGCTTTTTTTTATTTATGATTTCCTCTGCTTCTGGCAAAGTCGTTCTGATCGATCCTGGACATGGTGGAGAAGAAATTGGCGCCGTAGGATACACTGATACTAAGCGCACTAAAAAAATATTTGAAAAAGATCTCGCTCTTAAAATGGCCTTAAAAATTAAACAAGAACTTTCCAAAGGCACTTCGACTTATCTGACAAGAAGCCTTGATCGTTTAGTGAGTCTCCAAGAGCGCGCAGATCTAGCAGATCTTGTGAAAGCCGATCTTTTTTTATCTATTCATTTTAATTCTTCAACAAATACAAAAAGCCACGGTTTTGAAATATATTATTTAGATAACAATTCCAATAGTGCTGCACAGAAAGTGGAGAAGTCAGAAAATCTAAACCTAAAGGGTGAAGAGCTCATCGTTAACCAGATCTTGGTTGACTTGGTGGTTCAGCAAACTGTGACTCACTCAAAACAGCTGGCCAATCAAGTGCATGAAAAAATTAAACCAATTATTAAAAAACATAGGATCGAAGACAGAGGCATTAAGCCTGGTCTTTTTTATGTATTAGCTCTTTCTAAACGACCAGGGCTTTTAATTGAAGTGGGATTTGTTTCTAATCCAAATGAACTCAATAAGGTAAAGCAGGAAAAATTCTTAAGTGATCTTTCAAAAGCAATATCTGTCGGAGTCATGAGTTTTATTAAAACGCAGAAATAAAAAAAGGCCAGAAGGCCCTCTTTTATGACAAATTATCTACAAACAGAAAACTTTTGTTTCATG
>CAMCZE010000097.1 GCA_945885655.1 Bacteriovorax stolpii
GTTTCAGCAGACTTGTTAAAAGCTCTACGAAATAGTTTGTTATCTCTTAATCATGAGGCCCTCAAAGACCAGGTACATCCTCACAAAGTTGAGCATGACGTTAGAGAGGGAGGGCATTTTTTACAGTTTTTAATGTTTAAAAGAAATAAAATTGTTTCAGGTCAGAACATGATTTTAACTCATGCTGATGGTGGGGAGAAAAAATATATTTATCGACGTTATGATGCTTCTACGACAAGTTTTGATCTTAACGGTTATTTAATTGAGGCCTTTAATAATATCATCAGTATCTTACTTAATACCGATGTTTCTCTATCCGAAGTTCATTCATTAAATCCTGGTTTTAAAGTCAAAGGAAGTGCCAAAAACAAAATAATGACCAGTGAGTTTGATGGAAAAAGAATAACGACTCAGTATCAGAGAATCATGAACGGCTGGGAGGCCAAAACCAAAAAGTTGAATTCTCTTCTAAATGAAATTAATCGTGAAACAGGCCGAAAAATTTTTCAACCTGTTATGACTGTCAATACGAACGCTGTTCGTTTATATCAAATTTCTTATACCTATACGCTAACTCAAGAAGGAACGTATAACCTTCTTAATGCTCCTTGGGTGCAAATCAGAGACGTACTTGGCCGATATCGGAAGATTGATAATATTTTGGCCAATTATTTTAAAAAGAGATTTGATAGGATTACTTATAACTTAAATGTAAATAATGAAGAGTGGGCCTTGAAGTATTATCACGCTACACTTAAGCAGTTTCAAGAAGAAGTAACAATCCGTGGTCTGGAAGAAATCGTTGGATCTGAAAACATCGCTTATCAAGGAAAAATTGAAGGTTTTCGTCAAGGTGATGAGGGCGGGGATTCTCCTATTTTTACTGATGTTCATGGAGCACTTCCTTTGCCTTTACAAATTTCTCCCACCAGGCAGGTCATTCAGAACTGGGGTATCATTGAAGGGGAGCTTCTTCTTAACTGGATGATGGAACGGGCCATATGATCCGTCTTATTCTCGGTTTCTTTTTCATCTCCCAGAGTTTTGCCAGTAACTTGCAAGAGTTTAGATGGTATCTTCATCCCAATAATCAGAAAGTTTTAATCAGTATCGATGATCTTCATGACGAAACCATTATTGCTTCACCCCTTATGGATTGGGGACGTAACATTGTTGCTCAACTAACATTAAAAAAAGACATCCTCATTGCCGTCATTGATGGAGGAATGGAAATCGAACATCCTGAGCTTAAGGATTATGTCGCTTATCATTCGGCCGATTGTTATAACGGAACCATCATTCCTCCAGTTGGCTCTCAGGATTTGGATAATAATGGTTATAAGGGCGATTGCGCTGGTTGGGACTTTGTAGAAGATCAAAATCGTGTGGAGGATTTAGACGGCCATGGCACCCATGTGGCAGGCATTATCACATCTGTCATTGATGGCATGAAAGGCCATATCAAACTTCTTCCTTTAAGAGTTTTTGCTCCAGGAGAGGGAACTCGTAGTGTAAAGGGTGTGGCCCCTTTGTCTGTGAGATTAAGCAAGGCTTTTCATTATGCTTTAGAAAAAAAAGTGGACGTTATCCACATGAGTGTTGGGTGGCCAAAATCTTTTATGTCTTATGAGCTTGAGCAAGTCATTAAAAAGGCACTGGACTTAGGTGTCATCATTGTTTCGGCCGCTGGAAATAGTTCCCAGAAGGCGAGCATCTACCCGTGTCAGATGGACCGAGTCATCTGTGTTGGTGCCCTAAGGGCCAATGGGGATATAGCTCGTTTCTCAAATTGGGGAACTCAAGTAGACCTATTCGCCCCAGGAGAAAAAATTCTAAGTTCCATCCCTCATACACTTGCACCCTTACATATAAGTCGAAAAGGTTATGATTATAAAAATGGAACTTCTCAGGCCGCACCATTTATCACTGGCGCCTTAAGTGTTTTAAAAGGTCAGTACCCTGATGCTTCAAGAGAAGAGCTGTATTCTAGGCTTATGCTTACTAGTGATGATCAGGCAACTGGTAGTGGACTTAAGGGGCTTTTTCATTTGGATCGCGCGCTGGAAGTAGAAGCAACTTCTTTTGTATTTCCTGAACTTAAAGGCATTACAGGTATTGTTTTAGATAAAGAAAAATTATTTTCCTTAAAAATTCCTTTTAAAAATTTCTGGCTTGCAAAAACTTCTCCTACAAATGTGAAAGTTACTTGTCCAGGAGCAGAAGTTTTTCTTGATAAGAGTGAGCTTTCTCCACTCAGCTTTTTAGGGGGAGAATCAGTTGTACTCTCGGGAATATTAAAGGATAAAAAAGAAGAACTTATTTGTGTGCTTAGTTTTGAGAATCAAAAAATATCTTTAAGACTTAAAGTCATGGAGAAATTCAATGAGGCCAAAAATAGGTTTATTGTTTCTCAGGATGATCTCTATGTGATCAATACTCGTAATGGTGCCAGAAGCCGCTTTTTAACTGTGCCGACTCTCAATGGTGCCCATCCTGGCCCTCTTTATTACATTTCAGGGGCCAAAGATTTTACTCTTTACCGAATGCATGAGGGCCTGGGTACTCTGAAGTTGGAAAAAGATTGTGAGTTCCTTCGTGCATGGCAGTTGGATCTTGATTCTGATGATATAAACGATCTGTTGGTTGAATCAAAATGTGAAAATAAACATCTTAAATATGGGTTTTATGATTTGAAATTTAATCGTCTTTATCCTGATGTCCTTTTTATTCCAACTCTTACGATCTTAAATTATGAAGAATTTGAAGTGATCACTCAAAAAGGTGCTCTTCCTGTTTTTCGTTTTTTAAATGTAGGACTTATTCCACCTTCGGCCTCACCATGGGAAACAAATCTTATCTCAAAGATGAATCATCTCTATGAGCTTCGTGCAATCTTCAGTGATGGAAAATGGAAGTTTGAACTAGCGGTTTTAGAAAATCCTAACGAATGGGTGAAGTCTCTGGGATTAAGATACCTTCCTAGTTACCGAGTTCTTCATTCTCTCAATGGGAAAATACTTATTCAACTCATGGGTAAAACAGCTTGGGTCGATATTAAGACTCAAAAAGCAAGTTGGGCCCATTTAGATGATATGCTTCTTTTAGGGAGCCAAAAGCAACCCCTGTATGGAACGACAGATTCAGTGTTACAAAGTTTTATTACACCTTATGAGTACAGAGGTTATATCTTTAATGGTTTAAAACTCAGATTTAAGCAAGGAAATCGACTTGATCCACTGATCGATATTTTAGGAACTCTTAAAAATGCTCAAGGTTATTTAACAGTTGTGAGATCCTTCCAGAATCTTATCTATCTTCAATATAATGAAGCAGGTCTTTTAGTGGCCACCACAAAAACTCAGGTGGATCGGTTTGATTTTTTAACTGCCCAGGATCTTATTGCTTCAGTGATTAATTTGCCTTTTAAGGGACGCATGATTCAAGTCGTGGATGGAACAAAAGTAAACAGTCAGTATCTTGATTTGATGGATGAATTCGATAAAAAAAGTTTTGAAGTTCCTAGCAATTGTGTCACTCAGCGGCCAGTCGTCATAGATAACGAACTTTTTATGCCACTTTTTTGCGCTAAAACAAAACACGAATTTGAGATGCGGTTTATCAATCTTTAAGAAAAAAAAAGGGCCCGAAGGCCCTTAGAATCTTACTGGCAATTTGCAGCGTATTTTTGTTTAATTTTTGAAGAGAAACCGTAGCGAGAACGAGAGTTCATAACAACTTCAAGATTTACCTTACAAGCTTTTCCGTTAATAGCGTATTTAACTTGGAAAGTTTCATTTGTATTAGCAACATTTTTACAAGTTACTTCGCATTGAGTTGGGTAAACATATTGCCATGTCCAACAGCTCCCTCTAGGAGTTCCATAGTCACACATACTCGCATCTCTAAAACGACGAGTCATGCTTTCAAATGTAGCAAAGGCACGAGTTTCAATGACTGTCATGCTTACGACCTGTGCAGCAGTAGTATCTAGTTTGTTTTCCATAAATGATAAAAGAGCTTCTTTTTTATCTTCTTCTGAGAAAAATGGCGGAGTGCAGTTACAAGCAGCGAAAGAAGTTTGAGACACCATAAGCGTAGCAGCTAACACGATAAAAAATTTCATAAATTCCCCATTGGTTTAAGAATGGGGCACTTCTATCCTTGTCTTACTGTAAAAGCAAGTGGTGCATTATTCACAGAAAGGGTCATTCATTGCTGTAATTTTTGAAACAAAATGGTCACTAGTTAAGCTTGATGTCATGAGAACACGCAGATTGATAATGCAGTTAGTGGCCTCTTTAACGTATTGAATTTCATAGTCTTCGTCGGCATTTCCTGTCTGTTCACATTCTGTAGCACAGGCACGAATATCTTTATTTCTTTCAATGATAGAAAAGGCCGCAAGGCCTGCTTTTTGAGCAAACGTTAAATGCGGTCTTGAGCCAGTCATTGTTATATGGATAATTTTATTTCCTTGAATTTCATGAAATCTATCCATGAAGGATTCGATGGCCTCTGTTTTATTCCGAGGAGTAAAGTTTGGTGAGGCGCATGTGCAAGCAAAAGAAGAAGACACTGCAAATAAGAATGCAACCCCAAGGATAATGACCTGTTTCACTGAAGACCTCTAGTTTAAAAAGTTATTTACTGAGGCTATCACAAGAAAACATTTTCGGTGCGTTGCGATATAAAAAAGAAAGGGTTGTGCCAAAAAAAAAGGCCCTCAAATGAGGGCCCTTTAAGTATCTGAAAATTAAGCTTTGATTTTCCAGTAGTACTCAATCACGAGACGCTTTTCGAAAGCGAATGGAATATCTTCAGCAAGTGGTTTTGAAACCATTTTTGCTTTTTCTTTCTCGCCAGTAGCTTCTTTTGTTAAGAAAGCAGGAACTGCAGAGATACGAGGGCGAACCTTCGCTTGAAGATAGTTGCCAGATTTTGCACCCTTATCAGTGATTTCCACCACGTCATTAGGTTGAACAAGGTATCCAGGAACGTTTACAACTTTACCGTTAACTTTGATGTGTTTATGGGTAACAAGTTGGCGAGCGCCTGGAGTTGACGGTGCCCAGTTAAGACGGAAAACCACGTTATCAAGACGTGATTCTAAAGTAACGATCATGGTATCAACCCATGAACCAGTTTTAACTTTTTTAGATTTTTTTACGTAGTTAACTAATTGGCTTTCACGAAGACCATAGTTAAACATAACTTTTTGCTTCTCAACTAGACGAACCGTATAGTCTGAAAGCTTTTTACGTTGCATACCATGTTGGCCTGGACCATATGGTTTTCTTTCTAGGGCACCAGCTTTACCTAGTCCCGGAAGTTCAACTCCTAAACGGCGTTGAATTTTGAAGCGTGCACGCCCCATGTCGATCTTGGCCATGAAATTCTCCTTCAGGCATTAGCAGGAAACATTAATAATAGATAACCCCATCAAGCAGAGCCTGCATCCTCATACATGTTGAGAGATGGCATCTTAATAGAAGGCCAAGCATTCTGACAACCCTTTTGGATGCCAAACAGAGCAAATTACTCCAGATTGGCCATTTTCTAGGAAATCTAGGGAAAATTTGTGATACTTGAGACTGGTTACTACACTTGGTGAGGTTTTATGAAGTTAGGCGTATTCGTGATCATGGTTTTAGCTGTTGCTGCGGCCGGTAGTTATTATGTTCGTTCGACGGAAAATTCAGCTTCTGTCTCTGAGACAGTGGAAGATACTGTCGATCATAACATGTCAGCTGTTCAGCAAGTTTCAGATAAAGACTTAGCTTCAGAAATTAAACACAGATCAGATATTCCGCTATAGGCCTTTTAGTTTTGCCATGAGATTTCCCATCTCGATGGCGGACATGGCCGATTCCCAACCCTTGTTTCCGGCCTTTGTTCCTGCACGTTCAATGGCCTGTTCAATGGTGTCGGTGGTTAAAACTCCAAAAATAACCGGCACGCCAGTTTTGAGAGTGGCATGAGAGATGCCTTTAGCAGTTTCTGAACAGACATAATCGTAATGAGAAGTTGATCCTCTGATGACAGCACCCAAACAAATCACAGCATCATATCTTTTTGATTCGGCCAGAGTTAAAGCGGCCAATGAAATTTCAAAGGCCCCGGGAACCCAGACCTCATCAATGTGAGCGGGATTCATATCGTGGCGAGTGAGGCAGTCAATAGCACCACCTAAAAGTTTAGAAGTAATGAATTCATTAAAACGGGCCGTAACAATAGCGACTCTCATTTTTGATGCATTTAAAGAACCTTCAATTTTCATAGTCTCTCACTTATTGTTTTAATAAATTTTGATTTAAAAGATGGCCAAACTTTGTCTTCTTCGTGAAGAGGTAACGAGCATTTTTAGCTTGGGCTTTGGTCTCTAGAGGAAAACGTTCAATAGATTTAAAGCCAAGTTTAGTTAAGCTTGAAATCTTAAGAGGGTTATTAGTCATCAGTTTCATCTGATCGACTTCAAAATACCGAAGGATCTGAGCGGCCATCGTGTAGTCACGAGAATCCACCGGAAAACCCAAGTGAAGATTGGCCTCGGCCGTATCCATGCCTTGATCCTGCAGCTGATAGGCCTTCACTTTGTTTAATAAACCGATGCCACGACCTTCTTGGCGAAGATAAATCACCATGCCTGTGCCAGCATCTTGAATGTGTTTTAAAGCACTAAAGAGCTGCTCTCCACAGTCGCAACGTAAACTTCCTAGTATATCCCCAGTAAAACATTCTGAATGTACACGAATTAAAGGGGAGGTCTCTTTAAAGGCCGTTTTATCGCCTTTAACGATGGCCATGTGTTCTTGTTTTAAAAGCTCTGAGCGGAAAACATAAAGATCAAAATCTCCATACTCAGTAGGAAGATTAACTGATTCAACAGTTGAAATAAGATTTTCATTAAAACGCCGATAGTCAATCAAGTCTGCAATGGAAATCATTTTTAGATGATGAGTTTTGGCCACTTCACATAACTCTGGCATGCGGGCCATGGTACCGTCAGGATTCATAATTTCACAAATCACACCTACTGGTGCAAAACCAGCAAGTTTTGAGAGATCCACAGAGGCCTCAGTATGACCTGGACGCTCCAGCACTCCACCGTCTTTTGCAATGAGAGGAAAAATATGTCCTGGTCTTACAAAGTCATCTGCCGTGGTGGATGGTTCTGAAAGAAGTTTGATCGAGTAGGCCCGATCAGAGGAAGAGATGCCTGTGCTGATTTTTTCTCTGGCATCAATGGTAACAGTAAAGGCCGTGCCTAAAGAGGCAGTGTTGGCCTCGACTTGAAGTGGAAGATTAAATCTATGTGCAAAGGCCTGGGAGAGTGGTGTGCAGATTAAACCGCGACCAATAGTGGCCATGAAATTTACAGCTTCTGGAGTGATGAGATCAGCGGCCATCACAAAGTCGCCCTCATTTTCACGATCTTCATCATCGACAACGATAATCATCTTACCGAGCTTAAGATCAGCAATTGCATCATCAATGGTATCTAGAGGACGGAGAATTTCAGTCTTCATACTTTACGTTAAAAAAATTATGGGCCCATTCGTCCTTCCTGGTATTTTTATTAAAAAGCAGGAAGTTTTCGATATATTTAGCGACCATATCTACCTCGATATTAAGATGATCACCAACTTTTTTAGTGGAAAAAGTGGTCTTTTCTAAAGTGTGAGGAATGATGGCCACAGTGAGATTATCTGGACCTAAACGAGCAATAGTGAGACTCACGCCGTCTAAACAGATGGAGCCTTCAGAAATCATGTACTTACGGTATTCAGGAGCAAAACTCACTTGGATTTCCCAATTCTCTCCCGTCGTATTAATGTGTTTGATCTTACCTAAACTATTCACATGGCCCTGAACCATATGTCCGCCTAGACGGTCTTGAGCACGAAGAGAAAGTTCTAAATTCACCTTATCACCACTTTTTAAGAAGTCGATGGAGGTTTTCTCAAGGGTCATATGGATAGCTTGAACCCTAAAAGTTTCTCCTCTAATGGCAGTCGCAGTGAGGCAAACCCCGTTGGTTGCCACAGAGTCATCAATCTGGATGTCTTTAATAAGTTTAGGGGCCTTGATGACAAATTCTTTGCCCTCAGTATTGGTACTAATGGATTCAATGATGCCAACTTCTTGAATTAGTCCTGTGAACATAATAATTTTCCTGAAAGGTAGAGGTCATCACCAAACCAAGAACTTTTAAGTTCAGTTAAGCGAGGTCTATTGTTTAATGAATTGATATTAAGTTCTCCCAAAGCGCTTATGCCATTTCCTAAAAAACTTGGATTAAGAAAAAGACTCACTCTTTGCACCAGATGTTCTTGAATAAAGTGTGATGCCAGATTTTTTCCACCTTCTAGAAAAAGGTTAATCATTTTTTTTTCAAATAAATCCTGCATGGCCTCTTTAAGAGAATGGATCAGTATAATTTGTTCAGAAGGGAAAGGGATATTACATTTGTTATGGGTATAAATAAGGGTTGAAGATTTGAATTCATCACTTAAGAGAAGAGCTTCTTGTGGGAGAATTCCTGACTTCGTAAAAATGATTCTTGCTGGTTGTGGTCCACTATAATCATCGAGTCGCACATTCAGTTTTGGATTATCTTTTCTAACCGTTTCGGCACCCACCATAACGGCCTGATGAAGAGAGCGCATAAAATGAACCTGAGTTCGAGCACTTTCTCCAGTGATCCATTGAGATTCACCATTGGGCATGGCAATTTTTCCATCTAAGGTGGTGGCCAGTTTTAAATGAACAAAAGATGTTTGAGTCCTTTGGGCATGAAAAAAAACTTCGTTAATTTTTTCTCCCTCGGCCTTTAAAATACCGTGCTCAACCTCAATGCCATGAGATCTTAAGAGGTCAACTCCTTTGCCATTAACGGAAGGATTGGGATCTAGATTAGAGATGACGACTTTTTTAATTTTTTCTTCGATAAGTCTTTGAGCGCAGGGAAGAGTGCGTTTGTGAGTGTGGCAACAGGGCTCGAGGTTCACATAGATGGTAGCACCTTCAGGGGACTCAGAGCAGTTTTTAAGGGCCTCTACTTCAGCGTGATCTTGTCCCGCCTGATGATGATAACCCTGGCCTATGACCCTGCCATCTTTAACAATGACGGCACCGACTAAAGGATTGGGCCAGGTTTGACCATCGGCTTTTTTAGCAAGTTCGAATGTTTGAAGAATGTATTCTTGATCACGCATGTTCTTCTTCGAGGTCTTTAAACACTTTTCCAATAGGATCTTTTTTAAATTCTTCTAGATATAATTCCAGGGAATAAGAAGGGGTTACCCCTAGCCATTCTTTTATGGTGGCGTGATTGATATTAAGGTTAAGCCATTTAAAAATGCATGACTGGCGTAAAGACTTGGCCGTCATCAGATTTTTTAATTCCCGTCGGATTTCTTCAAAAAAAAGTTCTGTACCACGTGGAGAAAGTCCACCGGATAGGATTTTATAAGGATTCGCATTAAATAAGAGCTCATCTAATTCCAGTTCCTGATGGCCCAGAATTTCTTTATAACGACTTTCATAAAACTGAAAATCTTTTTGAAAAATGGAAGGAAGGGGAACAGAATAAGGATCACGTTTAGGATGCTCAACCATCACCCGGTAATTTTTTTTATCTTTTAAGATGCTTGAGAGATGTAAGTTTGCAAGGTCTGAAACCTTAAGGCCAGCTCCATAGATCAAATGAAAAACGATAATGTTTCTGGCATTCACAAGTTGTGAGAGACCTTCGCTTTTTTCTACTCGTCTTTTTAAAAGATCATAAACGTTTATGATATCTTGAAGACTAGATGGATCAGGGTTGTCTAGAACCTTTGGAGAAACGGCCATTTTTTTGAGAGGATTTTCTGGGAAAAGATTTTGTCCCAAAAGGAAATCAAAAAATAAACGCAAGGCCTGAACTCTTCTTCTGACAGAATTGGGTGAACCATATTTATGATCAAGATATTGAGAATATTCTTGTACTTGAGTGCTGGTGAAAAAAGACATCTTTAGGTTCTGCTGCTTATCAATTAAAAAGCCGTTAAAGCAGGTTAAATCTGCCTTGTAGTTTTTAACCGTGTTGAAGCTTTTCCCCTGATGTTGAAGAAGACTTAAAAACTCTTGTTGTTTATCGATAAGATTCCATTCCATGGGTTCGTATATTACGAATTTTTCTTGGATATGTACAGTAAAAGCGCTAAACTTGGAGCTTCGAAATAATGAGGAAAATATGATTACCGTAGCAAACATAACAAAGTCTTATGGTGGCCAAGTCTTGTATCAAGGTGGCTCGTTTTTTATTGGGCCAGGCGAAAAAGTAGGACTAGTAGGACCAAATGGTGCGGGCAAAACGTCTTTATTTCGTTTGATCATGGGAGAAGAGCGAGCAGATTCTGGAAGCATTAATTATCCCGATAAACTACGCCTCTGTTATTTTTCTCAAAGTGTAGGTGAACTCAGAGGTCGCA
>CAMCZE010000098.1 GCA_945885655.1 Bacteriovorax stolpii
AGACGTGGGAATGAATACCTTAAACGGAAAACTTGTTGGTGATGTAAATCAAGCCGACGTGATGCCAGTAGTCGCTGCTTTATCACCGGTTCCGGGTGGCGTAGGACCCATGACCGTTCTTAGCCTCATTCAGAATTTAATTACTGCAACTGAAAATCAAATGAAAGGAAAAAAATGACACTTCTTAAAACTCATCTTTACGATGAGCATGTGAAGCTCAATGCAAAAATAGTTCCCTTTGCTGGCTGGGACATGCCAGTGCAATATACTTCCGTTAAAGATGAAGTTCTTGCCATACGCAATAACGTGGGTGTTTTTGACGTAAGTCATATGGGTGAATTTTTTGTTGAAGGTAAGGATGCTGAACAATTTGTCGATTATCTTGTAACCAATGATATTATTGGAGCACCCACTGGAAAAGCTATCTACTCTCCACTTTGCAGAGACAACGGCACTGTCATAGATGATCTTATTGTTTACAAATTAGCACCAGGTCGCGTTCTTATTTGTGTGAACGCTTCTAACATCGATAAAGATTTTTTATGGATCAAATCTCAACTTCACGGATTTGACTGCACCCTCAAAAATAAATCTGATGAGTATTCGCTTTTGGCCCTCCAAGGACCAAAATCATATCAAATTCTTAAGCCTCTTCTAAAAGAGCTACCTGATTTAGAGTACTATTCTGTTTTTGAAACTCAATTCGAAGGAGCTCCCGTTATTATCGCTCGTACTGGTTATACTGGCGAAGATGGATTTGAAGTTTTCGGTGACCACGCATGTATTAAACATTTATGGCAAATATTTATGAATAACGGTGTTGTTCCATGCGGATTAGCGGCTCGTGATGTGCTTCGATTGGAAGTTTGTTATCCGCTATATGGTCATGAACTAAATGATGAATTAAATCCTTATGACGCTGGACTAGGCTGGACAGTAAAAGGCCAAAAAGCGAGATTTATTGGTAAAGCGGCTCTCGCTGATAAAAAAGCCCACTACAAGTTATTCAAATTAACTCTTGATCGTGGCATTCCTCGTGAAGGTTACCAAGTACTTAACGGAAAGAATGAAGTGATTGGGATTATAACCAGCGGCACCATGTCAGTAGTAACTAATAAAGGCATTGCTTTTGCTCGCATTCAAATTGATAAAGTGCCAGTTGATGAAGTATTTTTAGTCGACATCAGGCAGAAGCCTTATGCCGCTCAACTTGTTAAAAAACCTTTTGTAACCGGAGGACATAAATAATGTCGACAAACATCCCTGCGAATTTAAAATACACGAAAGAACATGAATGGGTCCTAGTCGAGGGTGAAACGATTTCAGTGGGAATTACTGATTTTGCTCAATCCGCTTTGGGTGACATCGTTTTTTTAGAAGTTCCACAAATTGGTGTTGAGCTTAAAGAGGGCAGCACATTTGGTGTAGTAGAATCAATTAAGTCTGTAAGTGATCTTTACACCCCAGTAAGTGGGGAAGTCACAGCAAGAAATACTGATATTGAAAGTTCACCAGAAAAAATCAATCAGGATGCTTACGGAGCATGGCTTATTAAAGTCAAGATTAAAAATGCTTCAGACTTAAATAAACTTCTAACGGCACAGCAGTATCAAGAGTTTTGTAACACGTCTCACTAGAATAAGAGGTGCCACAATCATTTGTGGCACCTCTCAGCGCTTGATATTTTATTTAGCTTCAATCAAATTTAAGCCCTTTATAAAAAAAAACACTACATTTTATTTCATGCCCAGAAATCACTCTTTACGAAGAGGATCTGTTCTTGGATACTTCCTTTCTAATTTCTCTATAGGCCTTACGAGGAAAGTTTTTTAATGGAATCCATTCAGCTTCTCAATACTGCGATTATCAAAAGCAAAGAAAAGAAAGTTACACAGTCTTTCGAAGAAAGACTTAATCAAGTTTGTAACTCACCAGTGATTGAAGTGTTAAACAAGTCAATTACCCAATATGCAGAGATGCAAAAAATTTCTCGTGATCAAGCTGCCCTTCAAGTTGTTGAGGCCATCCGTGAGCTTGATTCAATCTGGTCTGATTATGTAGTTATGGAAGGGATTGATCGTCTCAAGAACTTATTACGTAACACACACTAGCCTTTAACTACAAATCCCCATTCAATAACAGCTTTGCCGTTTACCAAAAGATCTTTAGGTGGATTCGGAAATGGACCGGCCTGGTTAAATGATTCGAGAGCAGCATCATCAAGTTCTTTTATACCAGAGGCTCCCAAGATTTTAACTCCAACAATTTCGCCCTTTTCATTTAATGTCACCTGAAGTGAGGTAATGAGATTTTCACTTGCAGGAATTCTACGTCCAGATTTAAAAATGTTGGCTGCCTTCTCTTGAATACTTTTGCCCCAGAACTGCTCTAGCTTCTGACGTATGCGATGGAAAAAACCATAAAACTTATACTCAACAGTATTAAGATGAGTGAAATCCCCTAGCGCAACCTCATCAACATAATCGTTAGTAGCAGAAAGACCCTGGCTATTGGCATCTCCGTTTTTCATGCCTTTAATTGATTTAGACAATTTCTCTTGTTCAATTTCTTGAATCTCTTTTGCGTAAGGATTTGAAGCTATTCCAATATCTGAAAGTTTAAGATCCTTGATGGAAGGTTTGTTTTCAGACGGTTTATCTTTTACGACCATTTTGTCTTTAGCAATTTGGGTTCTTGTGGCATCTCCAATCCCGGCGTTCTTAAAAATATCGACGCTTTTGGCCACTGTCTGTCGATTAAAACTTCTATCTTTGTCACTAAGGAAGGCGGAGTCTTTAGGTATTTCTTGTGAGGTGGTATCTTCAGATTGCACAATTTGTCGTTTGGCCTGGGCCAATACAGTGGCCTTAATGGCCCCCTGATTCATATCCAGTTTAATAACTTTTTGCGGAGGTGTTATCCAACTTGTTTTAACAAGCTTGTCACTTAATTCTACGGCCATCATACAGGCATGAATCACAAGTATGACTACAAAAAGAACATAAAAGGATTTTTGCCGATATGGCATTATATGCATAGAACCTCCGTAATGGTTCTATCGGCATTTTAATTAAAAATCTTATTGGTTCTTAAAATAATCATCATCATCCAAGCTAGGGGGATTTCCTGCAGGGTTAGCTCCCTCAGGCCCCTGATCAAAAGTCTTTCTTTCTGACGTAGGGTCAAATCCTATGACATAGGACTCGAGAAAACCTTCAGTTACGTTGGATGGCTGAATTTTACCGGTTTCTTTATTTATAAGCATATTAACGATGCCGTCGGGAACACTAAATTCCGGAGCTCCAAACTTAGGTATCGCAAAGGCCATAAAATCCATCCAGATAGGCAGTGCGGTCTTAGTCCCAGTTTCACCATACCCAAGAGGTCTGTTGTCATCAAAGCCCGCCCAGGTGCCTACAACAAGATTAGATGAAAACCCTACAAATAGAGCATCAACATAATTACTCGTGGTTCCTGTTTTACCACCGATATTCGTACTTAACCTTCCAGCGGCTGCACCTGTTCCATAAAGGGTAACGCCTCTTAAAATATTTGTCATAATATAGGCCAATCGACGGTCATAAACTTGTGTTGAAGTGAGGTTTTGTAAAAATGGATTTGCATTGGGATCCGTTTCTACCGGCGTTTCAGATGCTGGCGAATCCGGTACCTTTTCTGTTTCGACCGTTGTTGACTTCCAGCCAGTATCCGTGGATGGAATATTATAAATCTTCCCAAATCTGTCTTTAATAGAAATGATGTGTTTTAAATGTATCGCTTTGCCACCATTAGGAAAAACCGCATATCCTTTTGTCAGTTCCGCTAAACTGATTCCGAATGAGCCTAACGAAAGACTCATATCTTTAGGAAGATCAGCATTCATATGAAAACGTTTTACGAATTCATTAACCTTATTGACTCCTAAATCTTGAACCAATCTAACCGTCGGTATGTTGCGACTGACTTCCAAGGCGTTTCGAAATGTCATTGGCCCTTTAAATTCGCCATCATAGTTTCTTGGTTTCCAACTTAATGAATCATCCACACCCCCTAAGGCTTGGGGAGTATCCATAAGAATTGTTGAAGGAGTGTAGCCTTTTTCTAAAGCGGCAGCATAAATAAAAGGTTTGAATGCAGATCCTGGTTGTCTTGAAGACTGAAGGGCCCGATTAAATTGAGATTTCTGGAAATCAACTCCACCAACTAAAGAAACGACTTCACCGGATTGAGCATTAATCGCAATTAAGGCACCTTCTACTTCCGGTTCTTGATCAAGTGACGCCTTAAAAAATTTTTGTTTTGCCATCAAAGCACGAAGACTTGTGTCCTTATACTTTTTAAAAAAATCACCGTGCACCAGCTGATCAAGTGGAACTGACTTTTGGCCTATTAAGACTTGAACCACATCACCTATTTTGAGAATTTTTGAAGGTGTTCTTTGGGCCGGGAAATAAAGAGGGTTCTCGCTAAATTTTCTTTCGTGGGCCCACTCAAATCCGGACTCAGGAATAATGATCCGAGTTCCGCCGATTTCAACTAAAACGACTCGTTTTAGATCATCAACCTTAACAACGACACCTGGATACGTTTTATCAACTTGAAGAAAATTAAGAAATGGATCACTATTAGAGTTTCCAATATAAACAAGACTCTTAAATCTTTCGTTAATCTTACTATTTTCTTCTTCAAAATAAGAAAGGTTCTTCTCTAACGTGTTTTCATCTTCGTTAAATTCATAAATATTTTTACCTTCAACTACAAAAGTAAAAAACGATGACTGATCTCTAAGAATTTTTTTTCTTTGATCAATAACGAATTCTTTAATTTCTTGTTCATTACCTAAGCTTTGAACAGGTCCTCCGAAACCTTGTCTTTTATCCAATTCTTTAATTCTGGTTTTAATTGTTTCTTCGGCTTTTTTCTGTAGGCCCCAGTCAAGAGTGGTCACAACACTGAAACCATTTGTGAGAAACTCTTCAGTTCCCACGGCCTTCATCACCTCTTGTCGAATCCAGTCCGTAAAATGTCCACCCTTAACCTCATTTGGTTTACGAATACGCATTTTAATGTTTTCAGTTGATGCTTCCTTAAATTCCTCTTCGCTAATCTTCTTTGTTTCATAGAGTCTTTTCAAAACATAGTTCTGTCGAATCTTGGCAAATTGCGGATTCACATATGGAGAATATCGTCCTGGAGCAACAAGAAGACCAGCAACCAAAGCACATTCAGCAATCGTCGCCTCTTCTAAATTTTTATCAAAATAACCTTTAACTGCGGCTTTAACTCCATAATAACCACCACCAAGATAAACCTGATTGAGATATAAGAAGAGTATTTCTTCTTTCGTGAATTTCTGCTCTATCTTTCTCGCTAGAAGTAGGTCTTTCACCTTTCTTGAAATGGTTCTTTCTTTAGTTAATAAAAAAGATTTTGCAACTTGTTGAGTGATTGTTGATCCACCCTGAACTAAGCGCCCTTCTTTCATATTTTTTACAAAAGCTCTCACTATCCCAAAATAGTCGATACCTTCGTGATTGTAGAAGTTATCATCTTCAGCTGCTAAAAATGCATTCACCACTTTTTCAGGCATTTTATCAAAGGCTACGACATCACGAGTTTCTGTTCCTATATCTAAAAGAATCTCTCCATCTTTTGAGAGAATTTTAGAATTCATTGGAGGATTATAATCTTTAAGGGAGTTAATTTGAGGCAAATCCATGGAGATATAAAAGAACATACCTACAAGAGAAAAAATACCTAATACGAATAGCACCGCTAAGACAGCAAGTGTTTTAATTAAACGTTTCAAAACTTTCCTCTGGTTTTATTATTTCAGTATCTATTTTAGAGTAAAGTAGAATTAAAGGAAGAGTTACTCTTTATAATCTATCTCCTTGAGGCTATCGCTCAGGATTTTAATTTTTTTCTCAGCACCTTCTAAAGTTAGTCGACATTTTTTATAAAGATCTATTCCTTGCTCAAAGTTTTTTAAACTTTGCTCTAAGCTCATATCTCCCGACTCAAGTTCTCGGACAATTCTTTCAAGTTCCATCAACGATGACTCAAAATCGGTATTACTGTCCTTCTTCATGTTCGCTCCGTTGCCACTTTGACACTTATATTTCACGAATTGTCCCATTAATTCCAAGAGTTCGACAAGGTTACAGTGGCTTAGCACTAACGGATGAAATTGCCTATGCTAGGTTTCTGGCACATAGGTTGCTAAAATTTGCCTACAAGGGCATTTTTCGCCCACTCCATCAGGATGAAGGAGTCTATGAAAAATATTTGGGTACCGCTATCTGGCCAATTGGCCCAGCAACGCAAGGTTGAAACCATTGCCAATAATGTGGCAAATGCTAATACTGTTGGCTTCAAAAAAGATCAACTCGTCTTCAAGGAACATCTCACGGCCTTAACCAAAGGCATGGATGATATAGATATTCCTCGCAAAGAATTTTCTCCTGCTGATTTTTATCATACTCAAGGTGCCGAGAATGCCATGGTCGCTGTTGATGGTGGCTTCACTATTTTTGAACAAGGCCAACTCATTCCTACTCAAAATCCTCTCGATATTGCTCTCCAAGGTGAGGGGTTTATAGAAGTACTCGCTCCAACGGGGGTCAGATTCACTCGAAAAGGTAACTTCTCTCTTAATAAAGAAGGCGAACTTGTAACCGATCAAGGCTTTCGGGTTTTAAGTGCTGTTAATGTGCCAGAAGATGTTTCAAGAGATCCTGCTTCTCTGGCAGGTTTGCCAAAACCTGAAGAAAGAGTTCTTAGAGTTCCAACTAATGCCAAAATCACAATCTCTTTAGATGGAGAGGTTCTCTCCAGAGAGGGCAGTGTAGGAAAACTTTCAATCGTTGAGTTCAAAGATAAACAGGCACTTCGAAAGGAAGGTAATTCTCTTTATATCACACCTGATGAAATGAATATTCGTAGATCAAATATTAAAACCACGGTTAACCAAGGTTTCCTTGAGGGTTCCAACGTAAACGCTATTGAAGAAATGTCGGAGCTCATCAAAGCTCATCGTCACTTCGAGAACATTCAAAAAGCGATTAATACGTACGATGCCATCTCTGGAAAAGCGGCTAACGACATAGGCAAATTTTAACCAGGAGGATCCCCGATGATTAGAGCTCTCCACACAGCTGCGACCGGTATGGCAGCCCAGGAATCCAATGTTAATACGATCTCAAACAACATCGCGAACGTGAACACTACTGGTTTTAAAAAATCTCGTACAGAATTTGATGACCTCCTTTATGAAACAATACAAGAGGCCGGTGCTAAATCATCAAATGTGACTGAATACAACGTGGGTCATCAAATTGGCTCAGGTGCCAAAGTATCCGCAACTAGAAAACAGCATTCTCAGGGTTCAGTACAAATGACGAATAACCCATACGACATGATGGTTAACGGAGAAGGGTTTTTAGGAGTTATCGGTCCTAATGGTGAATTGAAATATACCCGTGATGGGAGCTTTAACGTAGATGCTCAAGGAAATCTTGTTTCTCGCTCTGGCCATAAGATTTTCCCAGGAATCAATGTTCCGCCGAATGTTTTAAAAATTGGTATTTCTGAAAACGGCAATGTTGAAGCATATACCCGTGAATCAGTTGAACCCATGAATCTTGGACAAATTCCAGTTTTCACATTTGTAAATCCCGTTGGTCTTCGATCTGAGGGTGGAAATCTTCTCGCGGCCACTTCAGGATCAGGGCAGGCCATTCAAAACATGCCAGGCCAGAACGGATCTGGTTACCTAATGCAAGGAGCACTAGAAGCTTCAAACGTAAATGTCATGAATGAAATGACAGATTTGATCAAAGCCCAAAGAGCTTATGAAATGAACTCTAAAGTCATGGGTGTAGCAGATCAAATGTTACAAACAGTAAACAACATTAGGTAATAATGAAATTTTTTATATTTTCTTTTTTGTTTTTAAGTTCTTGGTGTCTTGCATGTGAAGTGAGGCTTCCTCATCACGTCATAGTTTTGGGTGAAGGCATGAGTAGTCCTAAAAATTTTGAGGCCAAAAACTGTGATGATAAAACCCTCATTGACCTCGGTCAGGTGATGAGTACGCTGGAAGGTAAAATACCAACTCAGCAAATTGCTGAAATCGTTTCTCAAAAAGGAAATATCAGCCTCAAAATCAGTCCGGTTACAATCACTGTCCAGCACCTTAAGAGTCTGATTCGTGAGCAGCTCTTAATTCCTTCTGGTATTCAGATCAAGGGGACAAGAGCACTTAACACCTCTAACTTTCTGACGTTAAATCCTGGCGACAAACTCACCATTAACTGCTCTCCTTGTTTTTATAGTTCACAACAAACAATTAACCTAAATATCTCAAGCCTTGACGGTAACAAAATATCTCTAGCGGCTGCGGTGCACTTTGCACGCATGGTTCGAGCTTACAAAGTTTTAAGTGCCCTACCTTCATTTTCTGAGATTTCCAATTTAGATAATCTCAAAGAAGAATACGTCGAGGCAATTCCCCACACTGAACTTTTAACAGATTTAGAAAATTTAAAGTTTTATCGCACCAATAAACCATTAAGAGCTGGTGACCTACTTAAACGTAGTGATTTAAATCCTATTAACCTCGTCAAAGCAGGTCTTAATACGGAGGTCATCATTGAAAGCCAAGTGGTAAGAATTAAAACTCATGGAATAAGCCGGAACAATGGCTCTCTTGGAGAAGTCGTGGAAGTTTTTCATCCACAGAAAAATAAAAAATACCAAGGTAAAGTTATAGACATCAACAAAGTATTAGTGGAGCTATGAAAACAATTATTTTAACATTTTTATTCTTACAAGTTTCATGTTCAAACTACATCAATAACGTTCATCGCCAGATTAAACGTGAAGAGGGCGGAGGTAAGTCTGCCTCCAAAGTAGCTGAAGACAATTATGATAATTTTGCACTTTATCGTAAACGAATGAATACACAAAAAGATCGCAGACCAATTAAGGATCCCGTGACTTACAGCCTTGGTGCTGCTGGCCCTTCAGGCTCCTTAAAACCACCCATCAAACGAGACTACCGACCACAAAGAATGAAGGCCTCTGATTTTGTTGATAAGGAACATGACGGAAGCCTATGGTCAACTCAAAGTGGCGCAAGCTCATCTCTTTACACCCATGATGTGACTAAACAGTCGGGAGATATGATCATTATCAATGTCTTGGAAAATTTAAAAAATCAGATTTCAGCAGAACTTAAACGTACCTTCCCTGAAAAGAAAAAGAAAAAAACTGCTAAAAAAGATGCTGATAAAAAAGGCGGTAAACCTGCAACACCAGCTGCTCCGGCAGCTAATCCCGCCGAAAATGAAGTCGATATCAAAATATACGACAAAATTTCAGGTACCGTCATGGAAGAAGTGAGCCGTGACTATATACTCTTAAGGGGCCGGAAGCAGGTTATTTTTAAAAAGGAAAAAAGATCCATTGAAGTCCAAGCTCTTGTGTCAAGAAAGGACATATTAGAAAATGACTATGTGAATTCTGACAAGCTTCTAGAATCCAAAGTGTTTATTTTAAGGAAGAACTAAATGATGAAGAGCCTTGTGACCATGTTTTTTTGTACATTTTCTTTGTATTCATTTGCCTCAATGAGCAGACTCAAAGACTTAGTTACAGTCAAAGGGGTGCGTGAAAACGCACTTATCGGTTACGGACTAGTTATTGGACTTAACGGCACTGGTGACGGTGGCGGTGAAATTACTAATACATCACTAAAAAAAATGTTTCAAACTTTAGGGCTTAATCCTCAAAAAGAAATTACTTCTAAAAATGTGGCCGCCGTAATAGTTACGGCACAGCTTCCAGCTTTTGCTCGAGTTGGACAAAAATTAGATGTAACTGTTTCTTCAATAGGCGATGCTTCATCCCTTTCTGGTGGAACTCTCCTTGTTACACCTCTTAAAGGCGGCGACGGAAATATCTATTCTGTAGCTAACGGTGCACTCTCTATTGGTGGACGTGAACAAGGAAAGGCCATGGCCACTACCGCACGCATCCCTCAGGGTGGGATTGTTGAAAAAGAATTAGAAGTTTCTTTTAATGAAAGAAAGGCCATACGTTTAGCATTAAAAATGCCCGATTTCACAACCGCTGCACGTATTGAAAAAACGATTAATCAAGAATTAGGTGGGAAATATGCCACCGCTGCTGATGCAACCACCATCGACATCATCATCCCGGGTTATTATGAAAGAAAGGTCGTTGAATTAATCGCCAACATTGAAAACTACAAGGTTGTATCTGATACAAAGGCCAAGATTGTAATTAATGAACGGACTGGCACCCTTGTGGCGGGTGGGGACATTGTGCTCAAAAAATCTGCGGTAAGCC
>CAMCZE010000099.1 GCA_945885655.1 Bacteriovorax stolpii
AGATCTATAACTCTCTGCCTGAGTTCAAGTTTGATATGTTCCAACGCGGACTTCATTTTATCCTTACTTACGACATAGTGACTCTTAGGATAAATATCGATGCGAGGAAGAGTTTGAAGAACTTTTCCTCTGAGGGGGTCGACTAAAAACAATCCATCAATAACATCATCAAAAAATTCAATACGAACGACTTGAGACTCTTCATAGGCAGGAAAAACTTCCACGACATCTCCGCGCACACGAAAAGTCCCTCTGTGAAAATCCATGTCATTTCGTTGGTATTGAATTTCGACCAAACGTTTAAGTAGCTGATCTCGATCCATCTTATCTTGAACAAAAAGTATGAGCCTCTGATTAAAATACTCTTCTGGTGCCCCGATACCATAAATACAACTCACAGAGGCCACAACAATCACATCCTCACGATCAAATAGAGAACGAGTTGCTGAGTGACGAAGTTTTTCAATCTCCTCGTTAATCGCGGAATCTTTCTCAATATAAGTATCCGAGCCTGGAACGTAAGCCTCGGGCTGATAATAGTCATAATAAGAAACAAAATATTCAACGGCATTATGAGGAAAAAACTCCTTAAATTCGGCAAAAAGCTGAGCTGCAAGAGTCTTGTTGGGTGCCAAAATTAAGGTTTTTTTACCTAATTTTTGAATGACGTTGGCCATGGTAAAAGTTTTTCCTGACCCCGTGACCCCAAGTAAGGTTTGGAACTTTTCTTTCTTTTGAAAGGCAACACAAAGCTGTTCAATTGCAGTCGGTTGATCTCCCATAGGTTGAAAAGTTGATTCTAATTTAAATTTAGTCGTCATATATTTTTACTCTTGCCAAAAGGTTTTACTTAATCGAAATTATTTTAACGTTACATTTTAGGAATATTTATGAATTTGATGCTTCTTCGCATCACGATATTTTTTCACGTCTCGAATCTCTTAGTCTATCCTATTTTAGTTAAATTAAGTCTCAATAACCTCTCACCTTGCCAGGAGGAGAATGATCAAGCATTTTTTATCTCTCTCTAGTTTAACTGCTTCTGATATTTCAACTCTTATTGATAGGGCCCAATTCTTTTTTCTCAATCAGCACCTGCCAGACAAAACAAAACATCTTTTAAAAAACAAAATTGTTGCCAACGTTTTTTATGAACCCAGTACGCGAACACGCTGCTCCTTTGAGATTGCTGCCAAACGTCTGGGAGCAGATGTGGTGAATTTTGTTCCAGAAAACTCTAGCGTAAAAAAAGGTGAAACCATTTATGATACACTTAAAACGTTAGAAAGTTTAGGCGTGAATGGAATCGTGCTCCGTCATGCTGATGATCATGTCTTTGATGGACTTCAAAAAATAAAAATTCCACTTTTAAATGCCGGTGCCGGAAAATTTGAACATCCCACTCAGGGTCTTTTGGATCTATTAACCCTTCATCAGGAATTTAATAAACTCCAGGGTCTCAGGATTGCGGTATGTGGAGATATCAAACATTCACGGGTTGTCGGCTCCCTTATGGTGGCAGCTGAAAAATTCGACATGAAAATTTTTTATTGTGGCCCTAACGCTCTTCTTCCTAGCAACGTAAAACAAACTTCAATTGATGAGATCCTTGGGGAGGTTGATGCTGTTATGATGTTAAGGATCCAGTTGGAACGTCATGAGGGGTTGGAGCTAAATCCTCAGACCTATAATGATCAATATGGACTCAATACTAAACGGGTTGGCCTTTTACAAAAACACGCCATCATTCTCCATCCTGGTCCTTTTAACCGCGGAGTTGAGATCTCTGATGAGGTGGTTGAACATCCTCAGTCAAGAATCTTCAAACAAATGGCCAACGGAGTCTTTGCACGTATGGCCATCCTAGAAAAGGTGATTTCATGAAAATGATAAAATTAGTTTTAGAAACTGGGGAGGAATACGTTGGAGAATCCATTGGTTTTGATCTTGATCAGGCCTTCTCTTTAGGGGAATTAGTTTTTAATACCAGTATGACAGGTTATCAAGAAATTATCTCTGATCCCTCCTATTGTGATCAGATGATTGTCATGACTTATCCTATGATTGGAAATTATGGTGTGAACAAAGATGATTTTGAATCATTAACTCTGTCCTTAAAAGGCTTGGTTGTTAAAGAATGCCCTATGGAAGGTTCAAACTGGAGGAATGAATATTCTCTGAGAGAACTTCTTAAAAGATTTAAGATTCCAGGCATCGCGGGTCTTGATACCCGAGAGCTTACTAAAAAGATTCGTGATAGAGGTGTGATGAAAGCGCTCTTGGTTCCAGAAAATTATCCTGCTCAAAATATCCAATCACTTATGGGTAAATCTCTAGGCAACGACCAGATCTCTCGAGTATCCACAAAAAACCCCATTCACTTTCCAGGTGAAGGCAAACGAGTGGTATTGGTGGATTTTGGTTATAAAAAAAATATTTTGCGCTCTCTAATGAGAAGAAACTGCGATGTCGTCGTTGTTCCTTGGAACACTTCTTTTGACGTTATTCAAAGTTATAGACCTGATGGCATACTTCTTTCTAATGGCCCAGGAAATCCTAAGGATGTTCCTGAAGTTTTACCAATAATCCGTGAGCTTCAAAAAGCCTATCCTATGTTTTCAATCTGTATGGGGCATCAGCTTTTTGCTCTGGCCAACGGGGCCGATACAGAAAAACTTAAATTTGGTCACCGAGGTGCTAACCATCCCATCAAAGACCTACTTTTGGGAAAAGTATTCATGAGTTCTCAGAACCATGGTTATTCCGTGACAACTCAATCGGTTAAAAACTCTGAGCTTGAAATCACTCAGATCAACATTAACGATAAAACCATTGAGGGTCTAAGTCATAAAACACTTCCTGCCTTTTCTGTGCAATACCATCCAGAAGCGTGTCCTGGCCCTGAAGATACAGCTTGGCTCTTTGATGAATTTATTTCAAGTTTAAGGAATTAATTATGCCTTTAAATCCAAATCTCAAAAAAGTTCTGGTTATTGGTTCTGGACCCATCGTTATTGGACAGGCCGCAGAGTTTGATTATTCTGGGACTCAGGCCGTGAAATCTTTGATTGAAGAAGGATTAGAGGTCGTTCTTGTTAACTCTAATCCTGCAACAATCATGACCGATAAAGAAACGGCCCACAAAGTTTATATTGAACCACTTACCAAAGAATTTTTATTAAAAATTATCCATAAAGAGAAACCAGATGGTTTAGTTCCCACTCTTGGAGGACAAACAGCACTGAATTTGGCCGTAAAACTTGAAGAGGAAGGACATCTCAAGCGTCTGGGTGTGCAACTTTTAGGATGCAGACTTGATACCATTCAAAAAGCCGAAGATAGAAAACTTTTTAAAGATCTCATGCAAGAAATTGGTGAGCCAGTTCCTGAAAGTAAGATTGTGACAACTGTTGAAGAATCAGTGGAATTTGCCAAAAAAATTGGCTTCCCTATTATTGTAAGACCTGCTTTTACCTTAGGTGGTACAGGCGGTGGTATTGCAAAGAATGAAGAAGAACTTATTGTTATCTCCCATTCTGGTCTTTCTGCTTCCCCTATTCAACAGTGTTTAGTGGAGCGTTCGATTGCTGGCTTTAAAGAAATTGAGTATGAAGTGATCCGAGACAGTAATGATAACTGTATCATCGTCTGCAATATGGAAAACATTGATCCTGTAGGTGTTCATACAGGGGACTCAATTGTCGTGGCCCCCAGTCAAACATTAAGCGACAAGGAGTATCAGATCCTAAGGACTTCAGCGATTAAGATCATCCGCTCTCTTAAAATTGAAGGTGGATGTAATGTTCAGTACGCTTTTGATCCACATTCTTTTCAGTACTATGTGATTGAAGTAAATCCTAGGGTCTCTCGTTCATCGGCCCTGGCCTCCAAGGCCACAGGATACCCAATTGCTAAAATCGCTGCAAAAATTGCTGTCGGTTTCACTCTTGATGAGATTATTAATCCTATCACTAAAAAGACTTACGCTTGTTTTGAACCTGCTCTGGATTATGTGGTCACAAAAATTCCTCGATGGCCATTTGATAAATTTGTCACGGCGAACAGAAGATTAGGCACTCAAATGAAGGCCACAGGCGAGGTCATGGCGCTAGGCCGATCCATCGAGGAATCTCTGCTTAAGGCGGTTCGTTCTTTAGAACTTGGTATTTATCATTTGGAATTGCCGACTCTTAGAGGCCAGTCTCGTGAACTGATTATTGAAAAAATCCTTAAACAAGATGACGAGCGACTTTTTGCCATAGCTGAGGCCATTCGAGTTGGAGTCGATATCCAAGAGATTAATGACATCAGCAAAATTGATCTTTTTTTCCTAAGAAAGATCAAAAACATCATTGTTATGGAAAAAGATCTTAGTGCTGCTCCCTTTGATCCAGTGATTTTAAAAAAGGCTAAGACAATGGGTCTATGTGACCGTCTCATTTCTAGACTTTGGAATATAAGTGAAGAAGAGATTTTTCAATTCAGGAAAAAACATAACATTATTCCTGTGTATAAGATGGTCGACACGTGTGCCGGTGAATTTGAATCAACCACTCCTTATTATTATTCTTGTTATGAAAGCCAAGATGAGGTTTTAGAATCAACAAAAGATAAAGTCGTTGTTCTTGGTTCCGGCCCCATTCGAATCGGCCAAGGGATTGAATTTGACTACGCCACAGTTCATGCCATTGATGCCATCAGATCCATGGGTTTAGAGGCCATCGTTATAAATAACAATCCAGAAACTGTTTCAACGGATTTTAATATTTCCGACAGACTCTATTTTGAGCCTCTCACTCTGGAAGATGTTTTTCATGTCATAGAAAGAGAAAAACCCATTGGCGTAATCGTGCAATTTGGTGGTCAGACAGCTATTAACCTAGCTGAACCTTTGAGTAAACGAGGAGTAAAAATCCTAGGAACTTCTGTCGATGACATTGACCGTGCAGAAGATCGAAAAAGATTTGAAGAACTCTTGCGTGGCCTTGAAATCGCTCAACCACTAGGTTGTACGGTTATTTCCTTCGATGAAGCAGTTGAAAAATCCGCACATTTAGGATTTCCTGTCATCGTGAGACCTTCTTATGTCTTAGGGGGACGGGCCATGGAAATTGTTTATAATGAACCAGAACTTAGGGATTATATGAAACGTAATGTTCAGATCAACCCTGAACATCCTGTCTTGATTGACCGTTATATGATTGGCCGTGAAATGGAAGTGGATGCTATCTGTGACGGTGAAACGGTTTTCATTCCAGGAATTATGGAACACATCGAGAAGGCCGGAGTACACTCTGGAGATTCTATAGCTGTTTATCCTCCACAGTCGGTTTCAAAAGATATTTTAGACATCCTTTCTAAAACCACTCTTTCTATCACCAAGGCCCTAAACATCAAAGGTCTCATCAACCTTCAGTTTGTGATCTACAAAGGTGAAGTATTTGTTCTAGAAGTAAACCCTCGCGCATCACGAACTGTGCCTTTTTTATCCAAAGTCACCGGAGTGCCTATGGCCAAAATTGCGACAAAGGCCATCTTAGGTGAGGGTCTATTAAAACAAGGTTATTTCCACGGCACTCTCCCACCTAAAAGTGATATCGCCGTTAAAGTCCCTGTTTTCTCTTTTGCAAAACTTTCTGAAGTTGAAATCGCTCTGGGCCCAGAGATGAAATCAACAGGTGAAGTCATGGGTAAAGATAAAGTTTTTGAGAAGGCCCTGCATAAAGCTTTTGTAGCAGCAGGTATGGTCATTCCCGACTCCGGAACAATCCTTGCCACCATCAGTGATGCAGACAAAAAAGAGGCCCTCGAACTCTTTAAACGTTTTTATCAGATTGGTTTTGATTTTGTGGCCACGATGGGCACTGCTAAGATGCTTAAAGAGCATAAAATCCCAGTGAGAACAGTGGACCGCATCGGTGAAGGCCCGCATGACATCATTAAAGAAATTAAAACGGGACGAGTCGCCTTAATCATCAACACAATTTCGAAGGGTAAAAACGTCGAGTCCGATGGTTTTAAAATGAGGCGTGTGGCCGTGGAACGTGGGCTTTTATGTCTGACTTCTCTAGATACTACTGAGGCCCTACTTAAAACCATTGAAAGAAACACTTATACAATGGAACCACTCTCATGATTTCCGCTGAAAAAATAATTGTCGCCGTTGACACCCAGAAGGAAGAAGATTTCCTGAGACTTCTTCAAGCAATGAGAGGCCATCGTGTTTGGGTTAAAGTTGGAATGGAGCTCTATTACACCTTGGGCCCAAAGGCCATTGAAGCAGTCAAGGCCCAGGGTTTTCATCTTTTTTTAGATTTAAAACTTCACGATATTCCTAACACAGTGGAAAAATCATTATCATGCCTGTGCCAAAAACCAATTGATATGGTTAATGTCCACGCTGCTGGAGGAGCAGAGATGATGAAAAGGGCAGCTGAAGCTGTCAAAAATTCAACATATTCTCCTCTTCTTATCGCTGTCACTCAACTTACTAGTACCTCTGAAGCTCAGATGAACCAAGAACAAAAAATCCCGGGATCTCTTCTTGAAAGTGTGCTCCATTATGCCAAACTCGCTCAAGCTTCGGGCTGTGATGGGGTGGTTTGTTCACCTCTCGAAGTTGAAGCTGTTAAAAAAGCATGTGGTGAAAAATTTAAAACCATCACTCCCGGCATACGCCCTCAAGGTGCTGATCAACAAGATCAAAAAAGAATCACCACTCCCCTTGAGGCCTTAAAACTTGGAAGTGATTATTTGGTCATCGGTCGGCCTATCACAGGAGCGACTGATCCTAGATACGCCTTAGAACTTATTTTGAAAGGACACTAAGATGAATGACTCACAAAAAGTTGCAGGCCTTCTCCTTAAAGAAAAAGCTGTTTTTTTAAGACCTGAAGAACCTTTTACATGGACCTCAGGGATTAAATCTCCCGTTTATTGTGATAATCGAATTCTCATCTCAACAGTGGAATCCAGAGATTTTATCGTAAAGGTTTTTTGTGAGGTTATTAAAAAATATAATGTGGATGTCATCGCAGGCACGGCCACTGCTGGAATTCCCTGGGCGGCATGGATCGCGATGGAACTAAAGCTTCCCTTAATTTATGTCAGAAGTTCCAATAAAGATCACGGAAGACAAAATGCCATTGAAGGCCAAATTCTTAAAAAATCGAGCTGTGTATTGATCGAAGATCTAATTTCAACAGGTAAAAGCTCCATTGCCGCTGCTCAAAAACTCCAAGAGGCCGAAATTGAAGTTAAAAAAGTTCTAAGCATCTTTACTTATGATTTTAAAGAGGTCCGGGAAATATTTAACAAGGCCAATCTTTCTTTTGAATCACTCACAACCTTTGATGTCCTGGCCAAAGTCGCCTATGATGATAAAATGCTCGATGAAAAGAGCCTAAACCAAGTCCTTAAATGGAGAGAGAGCGTAATTTTCCCATGAGTGATCTTATATACAAAAAAAATAATCTTGCATTTTCCCATGTTGATATTGGCCATCTCGCCAAAAAACATAAGACTCCATTTTTTGTTTATTCAGAAGAAATTCTTGTTAAAAACTATATTGAATTTTTCGATGGTGCCAAAAATGCAGGACTTAAAAATCCTCTGGTGTGTTTTGCTCTAAAATCAAATCCTAATCTTGAGGTTTTAAAAGTTTTGGCAAAACTTGGTTCAGGTGCCGATATCGTTTCGGGTGGAGAATTAAAACGAGCACTTCAAGCAGGAATCCCTTCTCATAAGATCGTTTTTTCTGGGGTTGGTAAAACGGAAGAGGAAATCCTATATGCACTTAACGTTTCTAAAAATGGCATCTACTCCTTTAACGTTGAATCCATTGAGGAGCTTGAACTCATCAATGTTTGTGCTAAAAAACTTAAACGAGTCGCTCGTATCTGTTTTCGTTTAAACCCTGTGGTTAAACCCAAAACTCATAAACATATCTCAACCGGTAACAAAACTCATAAATTTGGGCTTCTTGAAAAAGACATCCTAGAATCCCTTCACAATAAAAAACTATGGAGCCACAGTAAACTTGTAGGTCTCTCCGTTCACATTGGAAGTCAGCTTCTGGATCTTAAGGCCACTAAACGTGCCCTCATGATATTATCTGCTGTCGCCCTTAAAATGGGACCAGATTTAGAATTTATTGATGTGGGTGGCGGTTTAGGAGTCGATTATCATCCAGATGAAACGAGCAGGCTTCCGAGCATTCATAACTATATGGAGCTTGTGCATACAAACTTAAATAAATATTTTTATGCTCATACTGAAACTAAACCAAGAATCGTTTTTGAACCTGGCCGAAGAATTGTGGCCAAGGCAGGCATTTTTGTTATGAAAGTTCTCCGTAACAAAATTTCAGAAAAAAATATTTTTGTCATCGTTGATGGTGGGATGAATGATTTCATGCGCCCTTCTCTCTATGGCGCCTATCATGGACTTATCCCTGTTAAAAATGTACCGGCCACACAGCATTGCCACATCGTAGGTCCCATTTGCGAAACAACTGATTGTTTTGGCTCTAACCGTTTAATGCCTAAATTTAATTCCGGTGATCTCCTCGTTTTAAAAGACACCGGTGCCTATGGCTTCAGTATGGGTTCAAACTATAATCTACGTGGCCGCCCACTTGAACTGCTTATCAAAAAAGATAAAAAGATAAAAATTATTAATAAGGCCCAGGACTATACAGATCTTCTTTAAAATTAGAAACGAAACCCAAAAGTCGCGTTAAGCTGATTAAGAGTTGATCTGCCTTGAGGCCCATCCCAACTCTCCATTTTATAACCAGCACCAAAATCCAGGAACTGGATAGGATCTTCAATACAGGGATTTCTAAAACTATTAGTTATCTCATTTGAAAATGACAACTTTGAAATTCCATTGGTGTAATACCATTCTTTTTCCAGAGTCGATGTGAAAGTCACATAATCAAAAAACTTCATCTCCACAGACCCCTTAACTGAAGCTGTGGCCGCAAAGTCAAACTTACCGAATAAACTCATACGGTCATAGAGACTTGAATCTTGTGAAAGGATTCCCACGCTAACACCTCCACCAATACGTGGAGTAACAGAGAAATTTTTATTTAAATTATATTGTATCCCAAATTGTGCCGACCAATCGAGGGCCCTTAGATGAAGTTTTTTGAGAACCTGATTCTGTTCAATATGAAGATAGCGTTGTTCAGTCAAAATACTACTACGGATTTGCTGATCCCCATGAAGATAATTAAAGATATTTCCTGAGAGAAGATTAAGAGTCTTTTTAAGGAGATCTATTTCTAAAAGAACCGGGGTCTGCATGACTGAATTATTTCGAAGTAGAGGCATGACAATTTTTGTATTTAACCATTGAAAAATCTTATCTGATTTCAGTCTATAATTTTCCATAAGCTGACGCTGCTCAATACTAAATTTAAAAACAACAACGTTTACAACTTCTCCATCTAAAATCGTCTGCCCGATACCTACCTCTGCTGATTCAGTATTCATATATTCAGACGGTGCAGATTCTAAATCTGCCCAAGTCTCCATCGAACTCCCGCCATATGATTCAAACAAATAAGAAAGCCCAACCGTTGGAAGATAGAGAGGACCTAATGTCGCACTCGCCACAGAATGCCCACCTTCATGAGCACCATGAGTGCCACCCACCTGAAATAATCCTAACGAGTATGCATTGGCATTAAAGGCAGGAGTATGAACAACAAATTGCGAAACTTCCCCTGTTTCATTATTAAATCCATCAACAGAAAAATCTTCATTATTAATCGGATTAAGAATTCCAAACACAAGCACGTGTCCTGCACCAAGAACGGTTTGTACAATACCTACAGTTGAATTATCTAAAACGTGAATAATTTTTTGAGCTAAACTGGCCTTACTTTTTTTAGAGTATGGCCCTTTTCCTTCTTCGGCCCAAGCACTTAAGGAGATGATCAATATTAAAATAAGACGTAAAATCTTCATCTTAGAATCATATAGGATTTAGATTATTAAATGTCGGTGAGGGCCGTATTTTCAGGTTTGTGTATAGTTTTTGGACGATTTTTTGGGTCTATGACAAATGATCTTAAAATGGGTCAGTAGATGTGACATGAAAAGATCTAGGTTTATAAGGACTTAGACCTTTTTAGAAGATTTATTCAAAATTAACTTATCCGCAGTGTCTTCACTAAAAGTAAAACTAGCTCGGTCATAAGGAAACACCCCATGCCCTGATGAATTTTCATAACATTCTCGATGGTAAATGAGTTCGGTAATTCCAAAAAGGGCGAAGTAGCACAAGCAGATAACAAAATAGCTGACATTATCACAAGTGAATTTTTCATACTAATTCTCCAAAACTTATCTT
>CAMCZE010000100.1 GCA_945885655.1 Bacteriovorax stolpii
AAAAAGCGGCTGGGCCCACGTCGGTAGTAAAAAAAATTCACTTTGTTCACAAGGTCTTCAAATTCATCCTCTAGCAGAGAAAAAACGATGTTACTTGCCACCTGATGAGGCGCCTGAGGAACTTTTTTGATCTCAAGCCAAGTCTTTTGTAGATCAAGCTTCATGGAAATATCGGTTAGTTCTTGTAATTCAAGCTCTAACACTTCCGTTAAAAACGATAAGTATTCTTCAAAGTACTCAGTCTCAAGAGTTAATCCAGTCAATCTCATAACTCATTATACAGATATTTTTTTTCTAACGTCTAGAGCGGGAGAAGTTCGGGCCTATGAGTCCGGATCCATACCTCACCTAACAAATGAGGTTTCATCTGTGCCCATAACTGTCCATGAATTTGATCAAGCTTTTCCCTATCATCCACTGTAAGGGAAAACTTTTGGCGAAGAAATGATTTACGAGAAAATCCAATCAACCATCTGTGATGTTTCACAAGTTTTTGAAGCTTACCCATATGTTCCATCACCAACCAGTTCTGCTCATAGGTTTTTGAAAAACCTAAACACGGATCTAATATAATCCGTGGATGAATACCCTTTGTTAGATAAGAGCCTAGTTCTTCTAAAAAAGAAATATCACTAAGTGATGAAAGATAATCCATGTGCCTACCTGATAACTCCCGGGTGGGAGCAAGGTTATGACAATAGACATAATGAAACCTCTCTCCCCCTCTAAGATAGTCCCAAACGGAGTCATCTAATTTTCCTGAGACATCATTCCACACCAAGGTTCCTGCATGATGCTCGTCTTTCCAAATTCGGCACAATTTAAAAATAGTCTCTGGATGATAGGTATCAAGACTTAAGATACCTGGAAATTTTTTAAATTGAGGAAGAAAGGGTTCAAGACGAGACCATTCAAGTTGGTGATCAATGGATTTATTCATCGGGGCCGTAGATTCTGCGCCCACATCCAAGATATCTATTGATCCGAACTGTTTGAGGCGAGTTTCAAAGGTCTCTGGAGTTTGTAGTAGATGCTCAGAAAACGAATTGGGGGTGATATTCATCACCCCCATTCGTTTTAAAATCAATTTGTGATCTGAATTCATGCCGGAGTAGGTTTTACTCCCGTAAAAATACTTCCCGTTCCAGCTTCCGTCGCAGTTGTGCCCGAGACAGGAGGAAGGTCTGTGGGTTTTTTAATCATCTCAGGCTGGCCAATGTCCTTACCCGCGACAATGTCTTTAATCTGTTCAGCATCAAGAGTTTCCCATACCACAAGGGCCAGGGCCACACGATGAAGAGCATCGATATTCTTATTAAGAATTTTTTTAGCAATCTCATAGTTACTTTGAACAAAGTGCGCAATTTCCGTATCAATCTTACGAGACGTCTCATCAGAGAACTGAGTAGGAGGCTCTCCACTATAAATATTTCCACCACCTTGGCGTGTGTAATTAATAGGTCCAAGTTTATCACTCATACCCCAATTACATACCATGTTCCGAGCAAGATCAGTCGCTCGCTCGATATCATTGGAGGCCCCGTTAGTCATCTCACCATAAACAAGTTCTTCAGCAACACGTCCACCCATTAAAAAAGAAATAAAGTTTTCACCCTTCTCTTTTGAAAGATTAAGCATATCTTCGTTCGGCAAAGTTTGAGTCACACCCAGGGCCTGTCCACGAGGAATGATCGATACTTTATGAATAGGATCAGTATATGGCAGATTCATGCCCACAAGTGTGTGACCTGCTTCATGATAAGCTGTGAGTTTTTTCTCACGCTCAGAGATCATCATCGATTTACGGGCAACACCCATAAGAACTTTATCTTTAGCATTTTCAAAGTCTGACATGGCCAGAGCTTTTTTCCCGTCACGTGCAGCTAAAAGGGCAGCTTCGTTGACAAGATTGGCCAGGTCCGCACCAGTAAATCCTGGAGTACCTTTAGCAATAATTTCTAAATCGATATCACCTGAGAGAGGTGTTTTTTTCGTATGAACTTTAAGAATTTGATTTCGACCGCGAACATCTGGACGTCCAACAGTTACACGTCTATCGAATCGTCCTGGACGAAGAAGGGCCGGATCAAGGACATCAATACGGTTTGTGGCCGCCATGATGATCACACCTTCATTTGATTCAAATCCATCCATCTCCACAAGGAGTTGGTTAAGTGTTTGCTCACGCTCGTCATGTCCACCACCCATACCAGCACCACGATGGCGGCCAACGGCATCGATTTCATCGATGAAGATAATACAAGGAGCATGTTTTTTACCTTGTTCAAATAAATCTCGAACTCTGGAAGCACCCACTCCCACAAACATCTCTACAAAGTCAGAACCCGAAATCGAGAAGAAGGGTACACCCGCTTCACCAGCAACAGCTCGAGCTAATAAGGTTTTACCAGTTCCCGGAGGGCCAACCAGAAGACATCCCTTTGGAATCTTCCCACCAAGAGTTGTATATTTTTTTGGATCTTTTAAAAAATCTACGATCTCAACTAATTCTTCTTTAGCTTCCTCAACTCCGGCCACATCTTGAAAAGTGACTTTTTTATCATTCTCCGTAAGCATCTTGGCCTTGGATTTTCCAAAACTCATGGCCTTACCACCACCGGCCTGAAGCTGACGTAGGAAAAAGAAGAAAAATACAAACAAAAGAATCATCGGCAACCAGTTAATGAGCAGAGTTGCTAAAAATCCTTGTTTCTCTTCTTTTTTGTAATTAGGAATAATGTTGTGAGTTTTGAGGATACGGAAAGTTTCATCGCCCGTGTTTCCAGTGAGCTCAAAGTGACCCCCATTATTAACACCTGCTTTGAACTTACCTTGAATCGTATTGTCGCCTTGGAACGTCACATTTTCCACCTGGCCCGCTTCTACGGCCGTGATGAACTTAGAAAAATTAATATCAGCTGCAGGTACTGGGCTTCGTTCCAAATTTTTCATGACCAGGGCCATGATTAATATAACGACCATCCATAAGAGTAATGTTTTCTGTTGTTTTCTCATGTCATGAACCTTTTCTAAATGAAAAATCCCATCAATGGGTTCTCCCAATTATAGAAGACAGATTCATGCTTGTGAAGAAAAGAGATTAGAAAGGTTACATAGAGGGAGAAGTCTGAGTGTTTCAGGCAGCTTTTGTTTTTTTACTTCCCACATATCTAAACACTTTAAAAATGAGATAAATCGCAATCCACGTTCCTTACAAACGGCCGAAACTTTTGGAAAAAGTGGATCATAGACTGATGTGTTAAGGGTTTTACAGAGAGAGTCTGTCTCAAGAACTAAAACATAACCCGGCATATTAAGAAGAGCATCTGTCGACTTTAAAAGATTATTCCACGCATGATTGAACTCAACTCTATTATAGTATGGCATGTCATTAAGTTCCTCACGAGTCAAAGTGGAAAGAACTTTGGCAATGGATTCATCATAATTTTTAAACCCCTGACGATAGATCATCATCAATCTGTGAGAGTGATAGATCTCCATTCCTCCACTAAACTGAAAGGGGCCTTTCTTTTTATTTTCGATGGCCATGAGCATGCGCTGAATCGGTGTGATGATCTCGCCTCGATCTGTATTAGAATAGACATGCAAAAGTTCTTGAATCTGAAGTTCTGAAAAATGTTTCCCTTTAAGAATAGCTCCTTGCTCAAAAGCAAAAATTTCGCAGATCGATCCTGAACGATTTAAAAGATTCACCTTTAGCATCATTGAAGAGAAATTAGAGAGCTGAGCGTAATGTTTTAAATACTTCGGAAATCTTTTTTTGATATTAGGAATAATCTTGTGCCGAACAAAGTTTCGATCAAATCGCAGATCTAAATTGGATGGGTCATCCCTATAGGTAATGCCTTCGAAAATGCAGAGTTTTTTAAGCTGTGCCCGAGTCACACATAAAAAGGGACGAACAACTTTTAAATTCCTAACAGGTATACCCAACACGGAGCGCGGATTAGTCGAACGATTTTTCTGCATCATGCTCCACTCATAAGAATCATCTAGATGATGACCGGCCCATAAAAGTTCACGGGGGCCCAAATCTGCACGACATAAATCCCGACGAATTTTTCTTGCCCTTGCTTCAAAATTACTTTCTAAAGAAGAGAGCCCCTCCACATGAAGGGCCTTAAAAGGTATGTTCTCTTGAAGGCAGAATTTTTCAACAAGCTCTCCATCACCTTTTTGACCGGATCGAGTGTGGTGATGAACAAAAACTGCCCGCACGGGACCAATTTTCCCTTGATTTTCCAAAGTTTTGGCAAACCACAGAAGCGTCATTGAATCTAGACCACCGGAAACAGCGATAGCGTGGCCCTGAGAAAGTTCCATGGGGGTACACACGCTCTTCATAAAACGCCATACATGCTTAAAAAATAATGCTCTATAGGCAATGGGACTTAATTTTTTCATCTATAAACACTTGCTAATACAGGGAAATATGATTGACAGCTCGACTAACACAACATTAATATATGCCCTACTTTTCTCTTGTGGCGACGTAGCTCAGTTGGTGAGAGCACAGCATTCATAACGCTGGGGTCGGCGGTTCAACTCCGCCCGTCGCTACCATTCTTTATTATGACATAATCTAGTTCGATTTAAAATAAATTATTCCTAAATTTCTAAGATTGCTTAAAGATAAAAGATTGTTTCTACAACAGGGATAAGATCCTTACTTGCTAAACAAACGACTTTATCTCCATGCTCGATTTGAGTATTTCCTCTCGGAATAAAATCTTTATCAAATCGACGAATGAGGACAACAAGCACTCCTTGAGGTAATTGCAATTCAAGAACAGACTTACCCACTTGCCCAGATTTTTCGGTGATATCAAATTCAATAAATTCGTTATGAGACATATGAGATTTAAAGGGTAACCATTTTTTTTCTGGCAAAAACTCCTGAACCTTTGTCAGTTGGGCCATAAGTTTTAAACTTGTTCCCTGAATCAACATAGAAACGACAACGATAAAAAAAACGAGATTAAACATGGTTTTTGATAAAGGAACATCACTTACTAAAAAATAAGTCGCTAGAATAATCGGTACTGCCCCCCGTAATCCACCCCAACTTAAAAACAAAATTTCTTTAAGAGAGTACTTAAAAAAGACTAAACTAACATATGTTGAAAGAGGACGGGCCAAAAAGATGAGTCCAAAAGCAATGATCACTCCATTGCCCATAATAGGTGTTATCTCCGAAGGATAAACCAGCAGTCCCATAGTAAGAAACATGGCCACTTGCATGAGCCAGGCCAGTCCATCATGAAAAACATTTAATGTCTTTTTACTAAAATATTTTTCTTCGCTCATGGTGAGTCCGGCCAGATAGACGCTTAAGAATCCATTGCCTCCTGAAAATTCAGTTAGAGAATAGAGGCATAAAACAAAGGCCACTGTAAGAACAGGATAAAGTCCTTCAAACTCAAGATCCAACCAATTAATAAGGCGAACAAGAATTTTTCCCATGCCCCAACCTGCGATCGCCCCTAATGACATTTGAATAAAAAAACTTCGAACAATCGCAAACCAAGAAAAATGTTCGGGCCCCATGTAGAGTTGAATTAAACTTAAAGTGAGGAACACGGCCATTGGATCATTACTTCCTGACTCCAACTCCAAGATGGCCTGAATTTTTGAACGTAACTGAAGTTTTTGGGTTTTAAAGATTCCGAACACTGCAGCAGCATCAGTTGATGAGATCGTGGCCCCAAGCAATGCGGATGGTACCCAGTTCCAATCCATCACATAATGAATGATGAGGGCCATAATGACGGTTGAAAGCAGCACTCCGACCACGGCCAGAGTAACCCCTTCACGCCAAACAGGTTTAACAATTTTAATACTAGTCGATAAACCACCTGAAAACAGGATGAAGATCAAAGCGACTATGCCTAAAACTTGAGTGGTACTGGCGTCATCAAAAAAGATTCCACCCACTCCGTCCGAACCACTTAAGGCACCTACTCCGATGAAAATCAAAAGTACAGGAATGCCATAACGGGCCGAAGTCTTACTGGCAAAGACGCTTATGACTAACAAAATTCCTAACCCTAACATGATTTGTAATACGGATTTATCCATGACTTGAATTATAAACACTAGGGGGCTACATTTAACAGAAAATACTATCTTGAGGTTTAAGTATGGAAAGAATCATTATAGTCGAAGATGAAAAAAAAGTTTCTGCCTTTATTCAGCAAGGCCTTAATGAAATCGGTTATCAAGTTGAATCAGTAGAATCCCCTCGTCTGGCACGAGAACTTTTTAAAAAGAAAGTTTTTGATCTGATGATCCTGGATGTGATGTTACCTGACATTAATGGATTCGATTTTGCGCGTGAAATTCGAGAAAGTGGATATTCGGGTTTCATCCTTATGCTCACGGCCATGTCGACAACTAAAGATAAAATTCAAGGTCTTGATTCTGGAGCTGATGATTATCTTACAAAACCATTTGAGTTTGATGAGCTTCTCGCTCGCATTCGCGCTCTAACAAGAAGAAAGAGCGATGATAAGGCCCAACTCAAAAATGGGGATATGCTCGTTGATCTCATCGGCCGAACGGTATCTCGTGAGGGTATTCGCATTGAACTGACAACTAAAGAATTTTCACTTTTAGAATTTCTTATGCGCCACTTAAATCAAGTCATGGATCGAAACGCTATTGCCCGCCAAGTGTGGGGTGCGGAATTTGATCCTGACTCAAATGTCATTGACGTTTATATCAATCATCTTAGAAAAAAAATCGATAATCCATTTACCAAAAAATTATTAAAAACCGTCGTTGGCCAGGGTTATGTACTTCACCGGGCAGACTAAGAGACTTAAAGGTCTCCGGTTTAGATTAACTTTTGTTTATTCCTTTTTATTTGGAATCTTCATCTGTTTTTTTGGATTCATGCTCTCTAAGCATTACATGGACACCGCCAGAGAAGACTTTGATTCGGCCCTTTTAAATTTTGCCTTGGATCTCTCTGAGAGCATCTCACTAGATGATTCTGGATTTACCACAAAGAACTTTCATTCCAGAACTGAAAGTAAAAAACATTTCCCCTTCAGCCTGGGCCAGATCTACTACAATATTCGTTCATTAAATGGAGAGATCTTAAGCAGCAGTCCTAATGCAAAAGGACACAAAGAAATTCCCTATAGCTCAGAGCTTGCGTCCACCGAGGCCTACACTCACCGTTTTTTCTCTTTGCAAGAAGATAAAAAAGACTACCGCGTGGTAAATTTAAAAATCAGTAACGAAGACAAAATTGAACTTATCCTTCAAGTGGTTACTCCTTCAGGAATTCTAACAGAACAGGAAAATCGCCAGCTCCTCATAAACTTAATCACAATTCCTCTGCTTATACTCATCTCAAGCATCAGTGCCTATATCACGGCCGGGAATACCCTCTCCCCAATTAAATCTTTGATTGAGACCACCAATAGTATTGCGGCAAAAAATCTCTCTCAGCGTTTACCAGAAGTAAATACTGGGGATGAAATTGAAGAACTCTCCCGCACCTTTAACAATCTTCTAGAGCGATTGGAGAAATCCTTCCGGGCCCAAGAACATTTTGTGGCCAATGCCAGCCATCAACTTAATACACCCCTGGCCATTATTAAAGGGGAACTAGATGTTTTAGAGTCTAAAGAACGAGGCCCTGACGAAATTCTCAAGTTCCAAAAAAGTTTAAGAGAAGAGTTGGAGCGCCTCATTGAGCTGGTTAAAAATATGCTCCTTATTTCACGTGGGGAGTCGGGCCAGGACAGTTTTGTCATGAGACCAGTAAGACTAGATGAACTTGTGATCGGTATCTCATCTCGATTGGGGGCCAAGGCGAGAGAAAAAAAAATTACACTGCGTTTTAATCTATCAGAATCTGACGACCATACCCAAATGACAATTCTAGGTGAAAAACAACTTTTGGACTCTTTGTTTGAAAATCTTTTGGATAATGCCATCAAGTACTCACCAGAAGAGAGTCTCATCTCCATCAACATTAGGGCCCGAGATCAACATACCGAAGTTTCCTTTCAAGATGAGGGCCCCGGCATTTCCAAGACCGATATCCAAAATATTCTGACCCAAAGATTTCAACGTGGGCCCAAAGTTAGCATGACAGGAACAGGCATTGGTTTATCCATTGCCCAGCAAATTGCCACCCATCACAACGGCAAAATTACTTACCAAAGATTATATCCTCGAGGAAGCCTCTTTATGGTACGTTTTCCACAGCTAAACACCTGATTTTTAGACTATTTGCAGCAATGTCCCATTTTGTCCACGACCTAGACAAATGTACTCAAATCCATCTATGACTTGAACGTAACCATTTGAATTTTCGATCCTTTTGTGTTGTCACAACATTTGCATTATGGGGCATGGCCCCGACGAATTTTCATAGGTCTATATGTAGAATTTACTGTCTAAGGGGATACAATGCGCCGCATCTAGAAAGTTAGGCTAAGATTCGCTCCAAAGATATTAAGAGAGGTTTTGTGTGATTAAAGTTAAAGGCCAGCGTCGCAAACTCCAACCGTATAACCCAAACTTAGGGTTTATCGGTACTGTGAAGGTAGATGTTGCTAACTACATTTTTTCGTCTCATCGAAAAATGGCCCCCTACTTTCATTCAAAAGCTTTAGTTAAAAACCTTCTTTCACGAGAAGTCTCGGTTCATTTAAAAGAATCAAGAAGTCTCACACGTTTTATCCGTAAACGGGATTTAACTTTCCAAAAATCAGACTCTCAAGGTAACTACAAGATCTTCACTGTACCTTGTACCACCACGATCGTTCCCCTTCAAAAATCAGTTTTTAATACAATTGAACAAGCGGCCCAGGCCCTTGTGGTTTCTCTTCGTTGTGTGATCCAAGATATCTATGGTGCAAAATCTGTGAAAGATTCTGGTTTTGTTAAATCATTACCACTTGAAATCAGAAATATTTTCATACAAGCGATCATGGAGTCTCCAAACTATTTCCCGCAGCTTCATCACTCAAACATGAAAAAATACCCGTTTTTTGATAACGTTGGTTTGGATTTAGTGCTCATTGAAGATTACCTTCAACAATCAAAAGACTTTACAGAGATTTTAAAATCTAAACATATTGAAAAACTTCCGAATCTTCCTTTTCGTATTCTGGAATTAAATGCTGGAGCTCCATCAGGTGCTTCAAATAATATGAACGTCCTTGAAGGCCACTACGAGCAGAACCCAGACGTTTTGGATTCATTAGGTCGGCTGATGCCTAACGATCATTTTCAGGTTTTGGCCGAGACTTATAAGTCTTTAGGGGATGACTGGACAGGAATCAAAGAAGGCGTTCAAGTGATTCTTCCTCCCGGAGGAATGAATGGTGCGGCCCCAGAAATACATAACCTTGCTGCTTATTCTGGGCTTGTGTATGCAGATCCTGTTCAACTTTTCCAAGATGAAAAAGGTTATATCCGCCTGCGTACGATCAATGGCTCTAACCCGATAGTAACTGCCATCTATTCTCGAATCAACGCTGATTCGGCCTTATTTGATGCTGAAAAAGGTATTATCCTTCGTGATCCAGATACAAATGAACCTATTTATCTACGAGATTCATTAAAACTAGGCCAATCAGGTGAAGCTCCTCTTGTTAGGGATGTGAACGGAAATCCTATTCCTCTTCAGTCTGATTACGCTGTTCCAGGTCTTCTGGACGCCATTCTTAACCGTCGCATCTACATGGGAGGATTAAACCGTATCCTAGATAACAAAATCATCCTTGCGGCCCTTACCACTTATGCTCCAAGATATTTCTCATCGAAGATCAAAGAACTTGGTATCTCAACTAAAGGTCCAAAGATCACTCCTCCAGAAACTTTACCGCCTAAAATTGAATCGGTAAGAATCATTGAAAAAAATCCTGAAGAATGGGTTGTGAAAGCACCAAACCTATCTGGTGGTTCAGGCATTTACATCATGAAAACTCTCTCCGAAAAATCTAAAAAAGAAGTGCTGGAGATGATCAGAAAAGATCCATCCCATTTTGCTTACCAAAAGCTTGTTAAGATTGCTCGTATTCCTGTAGCGATGAAAGATAAAAAAGAAGGCACTCGTTTTGCAAACCTTGCGGCCGACATTCGTCTTTGGGTCTTTTTTGGTGGTGGCGCCAAGGCCCTACCTAAGATGACTCATAACGCTCTTGTTCGTTATGCTCCTGAAGAAAAAGGTCCTATGAGTTCCATTGTTAACACTTCTAAAGGTGGCGGTTATGCTCCTTTTGTTGTGGTTGATGATGTAGGAAGTAAAGATTCAGTCACGGCCGCAGAGTT
>CAMCZE010000101.1 GCA_945885655.1 Bacteriovorax stolpii
AGACCACTTCACATTCATGGTGAATTGGTCCTCGCTCCCAAGGAAGTTGAACTTTTCTTTTATCGTCTTTAACTTCAATAAGAGAGCTTGGGGGTTTAAGAAAGAGCAGGGGCCTCTCTGGTGCAGCTTCCTTCATTTCTTTAACGTGATCAGAATAGTTTTTACCGAGGCAGATGATTTTATCCATACGTCATAGTATAAACGTTTAAAATTAGTGGCAAATTAATTATTTTTAATGACGGTAATGATAAGTTGGGCCATATTAGTTTTAATGAGAATTTTTTCATTCATGGCCATTCTTTTAATGCTTACCTCGGTCGTTATCTGGACCCAGCAATCGCTGTATAACATGTCAAAAATTTCAACATTAAATCTAGATGAGGAGGAAGGGACTCAGTTTATCATGGATGAAGATATTCATACTGCTTGTCACATTTCTCCACCTAAAGTTTTTAAATTAGAAAAACCTCTTAATTATCCGGACTATATTAATCTCAAAAATCAACTCAGATCTTACGATCTTTTAAGGCCTCCATCAGAATTAACTTAGTTTTAAGTTAGATAGACCCATTTTGTTGCAAGGATAAATTCATGTTTTCATTTAATGATTGGCGCGAAGACGCTCAAGCATCGTTGGTTGTTTTTTTAGTTGCTTTGCCATTATGTTTAGGAATTGCGCTGGCCTCAGGAGCTCCTCTGGCAGCGGGACTTATCTCGGGGATTATTGGTGGGATTGTCGTGGGAGGATTGAGTGGCTCTCAGATAAGTATTGCGGGCCCAGCCGCAGGTTTTACCATCATCGTATCTTCGGCCATTCATGATTTAGGATCATTTGAGGCTTTTACTTTGGCCGTGCTCATCTCTGGAATTTTACAAATCCTCTTTGGAATTTTAAGAGGCGGTATCATCGGAAATTACTTTCCAAGTTCTGTGATCAAAGGCATGTTGGCCGCCATTGGGATTATTCTTATTCTTAAGCAACTTCCACATGCATTTGGATATGATGCCGATTACATGGGAGATGAGTCCTTTGATGAAGTTGGTGGAGAAAATACATTTACGAGGATTTTAAATGCGTTGAGATTTATTCACCCAGGTGCCGTACTGATTGCTATGATTTCTTTTATTGTTATTAAAGGTTTTGATTTTGGTAAAATGAGAGGTCATAAGATATTTCAGTTCCTGCCTGGAGCTATTGTCGCGGTTATATCTTCCATCGTTCTCAATGAAATCTTTAAAGCAACATCTCAAATATTAACAGTTACCTCGGACCATTTAGTTAGTTTGCCATTCGAGGGGGGATTAAAAGATCTTGCTTCAGGACTTCGTTTCCCGGATTACACTGCCTTCACGAATAAAAAAGTCTATTTTGTGGCCTTCACCATCGCTATCGTTGGATCGTTAGAGAGTTTATTATCTATCGATGCTGCTGATAAAATTGATCCTAAGTCTAGAGTAACTTCAAAAAACAGGGAACTCATTGCCCAAGGCGTGGGTAACACTCTTTCAGGGTTAATAGGTGGGCTTCCGATTACGGCGGTCATTGTAAGAACTTCAGCGAACGTGATAGCTGGAGGTAAAACTAAACGATCAGCCATTTATCACGGATTTTTATTATTAGTGTCAGTGATGATGATTCCCCATTTGCTCAATCTTATTCCATTGTCTTCGCTTGCTTCGGTTTTGATTATTGTAGGTTACAAACTTACGCATCCAAAACTTTACACTTCGATGCTTGAAAAGGGCATGGATCAGTTTATTCCTTTTATTGTCACGATCCTGGCAATTCTTTTTACAAATCTCCTGGTTGGGATTTCCATCGGAATGGTGGTCGGATTTATTTTTGTTTTAAAGTCGAGTATTCATAATTCCATCGTCATGGTTCAAGATGAAAATATGTTTTTGATTAAATTCTATAAAGACGTTTCCTTTTTACAGAAATCATCTCTTCTCGCGTGTTTAGATAAAATACCTTCGAGATCATCGGTTGTTATTGATGGATCAAAAGGGGTTTTTGTGGATTCCGATATTGAGGATATGATCGAAGAATTTGTCAAAAGATCAGTTGAACTCAATATTCAAGTTGAACTCAAGAAATCGTCTCTTTCCCTCAGTCCACTATTTAGGAGCAAATAATTATGCAATTAATAAAAAAATTAATGTTAGAAAACAAGGCCTGGGCGCAAAGTAAGGTGGATCTGGATGCAAATTATTTTAAAAAAATGGCCATTGAGCAGAATCCTAAATACCTTTGGATCGGTTGTGCGGATTCGCGTGTTCCTCCCTCTGAAATCACTAATACAGATCCTGGTGAAATGTTTGTTCACAGAAATATTGCTAATCTTGTAGTGCATACAGATACAAATCTTTTAAGTGTTCTTCAGTATGCAGTTGAAGTGTTGGAGGTTCCACATATCATTGTTTGTGGCCATTATAACTGTGGGGGTGTGAAGGCAGCTCTTTCAGGCCAAAGTTTAGGTTTGATTGATAACTGGGTGAGAAACATTAAAGACACCTATTTTACAAACTTGAAAGAAGTGGACGCGATTGAAAATGAAGCAGCAAGGGTTAACCGTTTGGTTGAACTCAATGTGATAAGACAAGTAAATAACTTGGCACACACAGCGATTATCCAGAAATCATGGGCACAAAAAAAATATCCTTATATCCATGGATGGGTCTACGATCTTTCGACGGGACATATCAAAGAAATTCAGACGATGAGCCCGGATACAGTCATTAATAAGGCCCATAAATATAATTTTTAGTTTTCATAGATCCATGGAAGATATGGTGCCAGGAGGGGATTATAAGAAAAGTTTCCTTCTGGTCCATGTGAAAATGTTGAATGGATGGCCAAAACAAAAATATCTTTTCCATTTTGAATATAGATAGGCCCACCGGAGTCACCAGAGCGTGAAAACATATCATTGAGTTCAATGATATGTTGAACATGATCAAAGGTTTTAAATTTAGGAGTGATTACGGTTCTTAAATTCTTTTTATTTCTCGCCCCAAATCCAAAACGATATAGTGGGGAATCAAATGAAGTTCCTGTATAAATAGGATAAAGTTTAATGAAAGGTAAAAAATTTTTTTTCATTTTAATTTTGGCCAAGTCGGAAACAAATGGTGAATTCTGAGGATTGTAGTTTTGATGAATTTTAAAACTTTCAACTTCAAGACTTGGATAGGCGGGGTTATAGCTTTCTTGAGTGAAAACTCTGACTTTCTTAACATCGCCTTCTAAACAGTGTGCGGCCGTAATGACAAGCTGGCCGGAAACAGCAATCCCTGAACATGTAAATACGCCTGTTGATCTTGTCACTTCGATCAATAGACTTGAATTAAATTTTTCCCAATCACTCGCTGTTGCAAAATCTTCCATCAGCATAAACGCCACCACAACCTTTAGAAATAAATACACTTATCCCCCGATTGAAGTAGTTATATACCTGTTGAAGGCCCTCGCATCTTAATAAATCTTTAATTCTCTAACCATTGACGATGCGAAGAAAGTAATGGGTTAAACGAAAACTTTCCCTCCGGGCCATAAGAAAGAGTGGAGTGTAATGCCACTAAATACATCTGACCTTGATTTTGAATAAAGATAGGCCCACCAGAATCACCAGAAAAGGAAAAATGATCTTCTAGTTCCAGGGTATTTTCATGTTTTCTGATGTCTCTATACTCGGGAGTAACGAGTGTTCTAATATTCTTATTAGATCTTCCACCAAAACCAAGCCTTAAGATTTTTCCCATGATCTGATCATCTCTTTTGATGATGGGAAAAAAAATTGTCGTACTTGGAAGTTTTTCGGTCAGTTTAATCTTCGCGATGTCTGCTTGGTAGTTTGATTTTTTAACATCGTATGCAGGATGAATTTCAAAAGTAGAGATTGTCCAAAATGTATCTTGTGGATTATAAGAAGATTGATTAAAAACTTTTACTTTAAGAATCTCGCCATCTAGACAATGAGCAGCAGTGAGCACGGTTGAATCGTTAATTGCTACACCAGAACAGGTGAAGACACCGGTTGGTCTTGTGACTTCTATGATCAGGCTTGAGTTAAAATTATCCCAATCGATAGGACTTGCTAAACAAGCAGTCGTTGCGGCCATCATTATCATCCTTGATAAAGTTTTATTCACTTAAACCCTCCATGGGTAAATCGTGACTCTTGATTATTATAATCCGTTTTATAGATGCGTGTCGAAGGTGCTTTTTGGCACTATGTAAAGCATCTAAAAGATTGTAATCTCAAGTGATTATTAAAACTTCGATGAGTAACATTTTTATATTTTAGTTGGGGTTTATCAAACTTTGAATAGTTATTTAAATATGTCCTTCATATTATGGACAAAATGAAACCAATTTGCACCATTATGACTCCCTTTCCGGAAAAATTTGGAGTTCCTAGACAGCCTCTTTTAGTTGAAGAGGCATGGGGAAAAATGTGTTTTCCTAAAAATGATTTTTATACAGAAGCTTTTCGGGGAATTGAGAACTTTTCTCATCTGTGGCTTATTTTTGATTTTCACCATATTCCTCTAAATAGTCAGAAGGCATTAATCAGACCACCTCGTTTTGAGAATAAGAAAAAAATGGGTGTGTTTGCGACTCGTTCTCCCCATCGTCCTAACCGTGTGGGCCTCTCAGTTGTTAAGTTTGATAAACTTGAAATTTTAGATCAAGAAGTCATTTTATGGGTAAAAGGAGTGGATGTGGTATCTTGTACGCCCATCTATGATATTAAACCCTATCTTCCTTACGCGGATGCCGTACTGAAAGCAAAAGCTTTTGATTTCAACGAGGCCCCTCAGATACAACCTGTGATTTGGCAGACAGCGGTACCCGATAGTATGAAAACACTCATTGAAAAAGTTATTGGGCTTGATCCAAGACCTGGACATCACAAAGACTCTTTGGATAAATTTTTTGTGTCTGTGGCAGGACTAAATGTCGGTTTTAAGAAAACGAAAGAAGCCTTTGTCGTTTTCAGCGTAGAAAGCCTCTAACATTTAAGCGCGGGAGCGCTTTTTCATCTCACCTTGAACTTTAGTCAAAAGAGTTTTGCAGTTAGCTTCATCCATACCATGAAGTAGGTGGCTTGGAGGAAGGGCCTTAACTTCTTTTTCGCCTTTGCCAAAAGAAACGAGTCTGTTGTTAAGATTATTTCTTAAGGTTCTAAGTTTTTTATCTGTGAAGGCGCTGAGATCTTTATAGTCTTTCATTTTCTGTTCCTGAATTTAAATCCAACTTTGGTTTTTTGATTTTCTGTTTTGTCCGTTCTGGGAGCTCCCTGATTCTGACCTTGAGCTCTAGCAGGTGCGGGTCTTTGACTGCGTTCTGGTCTTAAAGTATTTTGTTCTGAGTTAGCAGAAGCAGGTCGACCATTCGGCTTGGCCCGAGGATCGCGGTAAGATTTTTGAGGTTTACTGGATTTAACAGACGCCTCCGGAACACCTACGAAATTTTCTGAAGGTAGTCTGAGTTTAATCGCACGTTCAATTCTTTTGAGAGCATCGTTTTCAGTTTCATCACAAAATGAAATGGCCACACCATCTTTACCTGCGCGGGCCGTTCTTCCAATTCTGTGTACATAACTTTCTGCTTCAACTGGAAGATCATAATTCACAACGTGAGATACACCCTGAACATCTATTCCGCGGGCCGCGATGTCTGTGGCGATAAGTACTTTTATCTTACCTTTTTTGAAATTATCTAAGGCCTGTTCACGAGCTGATTGAGACTTGTTACCGTGGATCGCAGCACACTGAATTTGGTGATGATTAAGGTAATCAACGATCTTATTGGCACCATGTTTTGTCCGGGTAAATACCAGTGTGAGTTCAACTGAATCTTCTTGAAGAATTTTACGAAGCAGTTGGTACTTATCAGCTTTTTTGCAGAAGATAAGTTTTTGATCAATACGTTCAACCGTCGTTGATTGGGGAGTCACTTCAACACGTTTTGGATTTTTAAGTAGCTTCGCGGCAAGAGTTGCAATTTCAGGAGGCATAGTAGCAGAAAAAAGGAGAGTTTGTTTTTTCTCAGGAAGTTTTGCCACGATCTTACGAACATCATTGATAAAACCCATATCAAGCATGCGGTCCGCTTCATCTAAAACGAAAATTTCAACTCGATGTAATCTTACGTGGCCCTGGTTCATGAGATCAAGAAGACGTCCTGGTGTAGCGACAACAATATCAAGTCCAGAACGAAGGGCCTGAACTTGAGCGCCTTGGCCAACACCGCCAAAAATGACAGCAGTTTTCAAATGAAGACCCTTGCCATAAGCAATGACACTTTCTTTGATTTGAGATGAAAGCTCCCTAGTAGGAGCAAGTATAAGTACCCGTGGCTCTAAGGGAGCTGCACGAAGTGGATTTTTTGCTAAATAATGTAGAATGGGTAAAGAAAAAGCAGCTGTCTTGCCAGTACCTGTTTGAGCAATTCCTAGAAGGTCATGGCCTTCTAAAAGTATAGGAATGGACTGGGCCTGAATAGGGGTTGGCGATTCATAACCAGCATCCTTTACGTTTTTAAGGATGGACTCATTAAGAGGCATTTCTTCAAATTTTTGCATGCGCGGACAATCGTCTTATTGTCGCTAAATGTCAAGAAAGACCCGGTCGAATTTCGCATAGAGTTTATCTTCGGCTTCTTTGAGAGCAAGTTGGGCGTTAAGCTGGCCCACTTTTTCTCTTAAATCGGCGGATTCAATAAGTGTTTGAAGTGCAGCTGTGAGAGGCTGAATTTGATGAGACGCAACGACAAAGGCCCTCGATTCACCCTCCAAAAGCTCCCCGGCACCAACTTTGTCCGTGGTAATAACTGGAGTGCCACAACCCATGGCCTCTAAAACTACACGACCAAATTCTTCGATTCTGGCGGGTAGAATAAAGATATCTATGGCCCGGTAATAGTTTTGAATATCATCAAGAGCTGGATCAAAAGTCAGAAAAGAATTTTTATACTGACCCCTTTCGTCTTTACCCACAACCCGCACATCAATTTTATCCTTTAGGTCTTGAGGAAGAAGTTTAATGGCCTCAATAAAAAGATCGAGACCACGTTTTTTAAAATTTCCTGAAGTGACAAGGGCCACGACAAGTTTATCAGAAAATCCAAAACGGTGGCGAAGTTTGATCTTTTCAGAAGGTGGGATAGGATAAAATGTGTGAGTGTCTAGAGCGGGATAGACGACATGAATTTTTTCTGGAGAAACATTAAAACGCTGTATTGTATCGTTTTTCATAAGCAGTGAATTAGCGATCATCTTTTTAAAAAGATGATTTTTAAGAAGTGGCCCATGAGTTAAATACATTTCGTGTTTGTGATCGAGAGTTTTACCGTGAATAAGTTCAGAAGCGAGGAAAACACTGTTATGGAGAGTGAGAACATCTTGTTCTTGAATATCACCATGACCAACAGTTACTGTGGGATTTATTTTTTTTCTAAGCATTTTAACTTGCCAGTTATACCAACGTCGACGGGTAAAACCTGTGCCTTTGATCCAAGGAAAAGTTTTATGAGTGATAGCACCCTCTGCTTCGAGTAGTTCCTTGTCCATCGTCATGGCAACCACATGGACTTGAAATCCACGAGACTTAAAATAACGGATATTTTCAAAGGCAGTGCGGGCCGATCCTGAGTTTTTATGGAGCTGAAGCATGCAGATAAGAGCTGTTTTCATAAAGTTAATTATAAAAAAAATTGTATTCAAGTTCAAACTTTAACTTTATCTTAAACTCTGAATGAAAAACGGCAATATATCCCATGAAATTCAGGACGCTTTGAACGAACTGGCCCCAGTTTTATGGCCACGTGCCCAGGTATGTTCTTTTTCACTTCATCCCCTTTACGGAGTGGGTGTGACGCAAGATTCTATTCAGAAACTTCCTTTTGTTTTTGGCAACTCATTTGTTGAAAAAATGAAATTGGGCTGGCGCTACTTTCGTAAACTGAAATGGCTTAATAAAGATCCGTTTTCCCTGAAAGCAATTTTACCAAAAGATGCAATCATTTTTTTTAGATCCAATAAGGGTGGTTTGTTGGTTGTTTCGCACGAACAGAATTTGGCCTTAAAACTGTTTTTTACTGAAGAAGCTAAATCACTACTTGAGGATGAGATTAAAACCCTCCATTTTTTAGGTTCAACTTCTTTTGCTCCCTATACTGCAAACTTGGTCAAACATGGAACGAGTAAAAATGGTGGACGTTGGGTTGCAACAACGTTTTGTGAAAATTCTCATCCCCTTAATCTTGAAGCAGACCACGACAGATACTTGCTTAATCACATGGATCAAATGGTTATGCCCATAATGACTCATTTTTATAAAGCTTACAGAGTTGATGCCCTCGATTTAGGTCAATGGTTGAAGCTGGCCCATGAACGTGCCCAGAAGTTGAATTTTATGGAAGATGTAAAACCATTGTTTAAAATCATTGAAAAAGAAAGTTTGCGTTTTCCAATGTATAAAGTTTTAAAAGGTCAGATCCATCATGATATTCATGCTGGTAATATTTTAAGAGATGAAAAAAGAGTTGTGATTATAGATTGGGAAGGAAGTACTCAAGGACTTATTCTTATTGATGTTTTTGATTTTTTACGCAGAGTAGTTACACATCAAAAATCTTTCTGGCACTTTTTAGGATCCAATGTCTCTGCACCTCAAGAGGTTGTAGGCATTTTTAAGTTTTATAGACAATGGGCCCAAGAGAATTTTGAAGTTGAAATCCCTGACGGCAGTGAACGCCTTACACTTTTTGTTTATGTTTTGGAAAGAATTTTTCTCTTAGGTGAAAAAAGAAATATCAACCGATTAAAAGATAAATCAAGTTTTGAATATAAGGCCTATCAAACGAGTTTAAACTTATGAAAACCATTTTGATCACTGGTGGCGCTGGATTTATTGGCGCTAATTTTGTTCCCTACTTTTTAACTAAATATTCTGATTATAAAATCGTGAATTTGGATCTTTTAACTTATGCAGGGGATGTAAGGAACTTAGTAGAGGTACAAAATAATTCCCGTTATGTTTTTGTTAAAGGGGATATTTGCGATCGTAAGTTAGTTGAGAAAATTTTTTCTGATTATGACATTAAGGGAGTTATTCACTTTGCGGCGGAGTCCCATGTGGATAATTCTATTACTGGGCCAGGTGCCTTTATTCAAACTAATGTGGTAGGGACTTTCACTCTATTAGATGTTGCCCGTAAGACCTGGATGGAAGGACCTCACAAAATAAAAGCTCTGTATCGAGAAGCAAGATTTCATCACATCTCCACTGATGAAGTGTATGGAACTTTAGATGAAACAGGTTTATTTACTGAAGAGACTCCTTACGCACCGAACTCCCCATACTCAGCATCCAAGGCAAGCTCTGATATGATTGTACGTTCTTATTTTCATACTTATGGGATGAATGTCATTACGACAAATTGTTCCAATAATTATGGACCTAAACAACACAAAGAAAAATTAATTCCTACTATTATCAGAAAGGCCCTCGCTGAGGAAAATATACCTATTTATGGTGATGGAAAAAATATTAGAGACTGGTTGTATGTCATTGATCATTGTACAGGAATTGATCTTGTTTTTCATAATGGTAAGTTAGGTGAAACATATAATGTCGGTGGTCGAAATGAACGGGTGAATATAGAAATAGCAAAACGTATTTGTGAAATTCTTGATACAAGAAGGCCAAGATCTAACGGGGGAAAATATTCAGAACTCATTACTTTTGTTCAAGACAGACCGGGCCATGACCGACGATATGCTATTGACGCTTCTAAGTTAGAAAACGATCTCGGATGGAGAGCGTCTGAAAATTTTGAATCAGGAATCATTAAGACTGTGGATTGGTATTTGACTCAATCCAATGAATAACATCAACCTGCGCTTTAAAGTTTAGTTCAGAGTGGGCCTTTTTTGTATCTAAACAAAACCATGGCACATCATTGTCCAGCATGGGTCTTTGATTTTTAATTGCCACAAACTGAAACGACTTTTCAAACGCAGAAACGATTTCACCGATTGTGTAGGTTCTTCCAGAACCAATATTATAAATTCCTGAATGTTCAGATCTAATGGCACTAAGGATAGCTTCTGCAACGTCAGAATTTGCTATGTAATCTTTGGCAATGGACACTGGACCCAATAAATCAATGGGCTCTTTATTTTCAAATTTGGTTTTGAGGATACCAATTAAGCCTGTCTGGCGAAGAGACCGTGTATCTGAATTAAATACATTG
>CAMCZE010000102.1 GCA_945885655.1 Bacteriovorax stolpii
ACAACGCGTGCTTCAGCTTCATCATAAGAGTTATCAGCAAAAAAGCTCATATCTCCAATAAAGAAGCCAAGCTTATCGTTCTTAAAACGATAGGTTTTTTGACGCTTAAATCCAAAAGAAAAGGTTTCGGGATACAGGGCACGTAAGGAGAATGAACCAAAAAGGACGAGTGTGAGAAGCGGGATTTTATAAGTGGAGAAGAATTGGCCAAAAAAAGATTTTTTGGATTTTTCCTCCGCCGATACTCCAAGAACCTCAAGGGCACTTGTTTCTCCGGTCGTTTGTTCCATCATGCCTGCCTTATATCTTGCGAGGTCTCAAAAAGCAAATTCCCTTGACCAAGCTAAGATAAGTCATTGAAGATTAATACTTTACTGTAGCACCAACGCCTCTCTCACCAAATTTCGAGGTTTTATGTCTGATAACAAACTTCATTTAGAAAAGTCTTTATACCTTAAGCAACATGCTGAAAATCCGATGCATTGGTGGCCATATGGCCAACAAGCTCTGGATATTGCGAGAAAACAAAATAAGCTTATTTTTCTCTCTATTGGCTACTCTTCTTGCCACTGGTGCCATGTCATGGCCCATGAATCCTTTGAAGATGCGGAAGTTGCTAAATTCATAAATGAACATTTTATCTCTATAAAAGTCGATCGAGAGGAGTACCCTGATTTAGACCATTATTTCCAAACGGCTTGTAATCACATGACTGGTCGTGGAGGGTGGCCTCTTAACGTTTTTTTAACACCTGAGGCCCTTCCTTTTTTTGCAGGAACCTACTTACCCAAAGTGGGCCGAGAAGGCATGCCGAGTTTTTTAGAAGTGGCAAAACATGTGGACACTGTCTTTAAAGGCAACCCACAATCAGTTTTAGACAGTGCTAAAAAACTGGCCGAAGAAATAAGTAGGCCAAGAACCGTTGAAAAACAAATTGAGTTCAAGGGCCACTTCCCTGCTCCATCGGCCATTATGAATGCGCTTAAAAATTTTTCTGATGCAAAGAATGGTGGATATGGGGCAGCTCCAAAATTTCCTCATTTTTCTTTTTATGAGTGGGCCGCTGAACAGATCATGGAAGGCATGATTCCGAAGGAACAAGGCCAACATATTGTTGAGACAATTGAAAAGATGATGATGGGTGGAGTTTATGACCACGCCAAAGGTGGGATTCACCGATACTCAACAGATGATAAATTTTTAGTGCCTCACTTTGAAAAAATGCTCTATGACCAGGCAGGCCTCTTAAAAGTCTTATCAAAAATTTCTCAGTTCTATCCATCTCCTATTATTTTTGATGGTATCATTCAAACTCTGGATTACCTCAAAACAGAAATGATTGCTGATGAAGGATATTTTTTCAGTGCTCAGGATGCTGACTCAGAAGGAACGGAAGGTTTATATTTTACGTTCTCAAAAGAAGAGTTCGTTGCAAGTTTTGATGATGCTCCCGAGGCCCAGAAGAAAAAAATTGAAACGTTCCTTAAGTATTTTAACATCACCGAAAAAGGCAACTTTGATCACGGACTTAACGTGCTATCACTTAATTATGATTTAAAAACGGAATTCTATAACCAGGAAGGCTGGCAAGAGATTCGAGAGATTAGACGCAGACTTCTTGAGCAGAGAAAAATGCGTATGCCGCCAGTCACAGATAGAAAAGGAATTGCGGCATGGAACTTTATGCTTCTTTCTTCTTTAGCGGATGTGGTTCAGTACTGCCCAATTGATGTGATGAAAAATCAAGCTCTGGCCATCATTGAAATGACTCTTGATAAGTGTATGAGTCAGTTCTTAACTAAAGATTCTCAAGGAAGGCATGTGATAAAACATGCCAATACTTTGGAGAAACAGGCCCTGTACTTAGAAGATTATGTAAACTTTGCTGACGCTCAGTTAAGACTTCATGAAATCACGGGTAATGAACTCTTTAAAAATAATTCCCTTGAGACTTTAGAATTCGTCATCAAAAACTTTATTCAACATGGTGACCTGTATTCCACTGCCATCACTGAAAGTACACCGGGCATTGAGAATATGCTCTCGCCTCTTTTTGATCAGTCTTACCAGTCTTCGGCCACGACCCTTCTCTATCTTTTGGCCAGAACTAGTGTATTTAAACCAGAACTTTCACCGGACCTGCTTTTTGCCAATAAATATAAAGACTATGCTCAATTCATTCTGATGAATCCCTTGGGCCACGGACAAGGACTTCGCGCCATGGTTTATCCACTTGGCATTTATCGCAAAATAGAAGTGCCTCATGCGTGGATTGAGGATCTAGAATTTATTGAACTCCGCGGGCATTTTTTCTCAAGATTCATCATGACCTATCATTCCCGCGATAAAGAAAGTTATCAGATCTGTACAAAAGATTCCTGTGAAGTGGAAGGCAAAGGCCTAGATCATTTCCGTGCTTTATTTAAAGGAAAAGATGATGCTAAAGGGAATTAAAATTCTCGATCTTACTCACAGACTACCAGGACCACTGGCCGGAAAAATCCTGGCCGACTTAGGTGCCACGGTGATTAAGATTGAAGATGAAAAACACCGCGATCCTTTTCTTTCTGGTGCATTTTCAGACTTTGATCAAAGTTTTGAAGATTGGTATGAAGAACTCAACAAAAAAAAGCAGATCTTGAGATTCGATTTTAAAGGACCCAATATCAAGGCCGAAATTCTCAAACAAATTGAATCGGCCGATGGTATTTTGCTCAGTTTATCAGCAAAACTTAAAATCAATTTAGGTCTAGATGACGAGAACCTAAAAAAGCTTAAAAAGACATTGGCCGTTGTAGAGCTGGAAGCATCCTCCACCCATAATAAAGCGATGCATGATCTCAATGCTCTCGCCATTAGCGGATACCTATCTTTGCATGTGGCCCATGAAACGAAAGAAATTGTTGATCCACCTTTTATGCCTATAGCGGGAATTGCTTTTGGCCAACAAGTTGCGACTCAAATGCTGGCCAACTTGATTCATGCATCTAAAACTCATGAGCTCGTTAAATCAATTAGTTATCTTCATGACACAACAGAAAATATTTTTCATCCATTCTGGTCTAAAAAACTACGTGCAGAGAAAAAAACGAAATTCCTTCATAACGGCGCCTATCCCTGTTATTCGATTTATCGTTTGTTGGATGGTCATTACGTGGCCCTCGCGGCCGTTGAAGAAAGGTTCTGGTTGGATACCTGTGCCACATTTAATATCTCCCTTCCTCTGGAGGAGAGATTTAATACGGATGAAAATTCCTTTAAAAGAGTCTCCTCGACGTTTGCCAAACTGACCTCAGGCGAGATAGAACAGAGGGCAAAAGACAAAGAACTTTGTTTATCAATTGTCAGAAAAATTAACTGACGTTTAATGGGAGATATTTATGAAACGTGTCATCGGTTTCCATTACACACTTACCGATAAAACCGGGACCGTGTTGGATTCATCTATTGGTGATGAGCCTCTTTATTTTTTAGAAAATACTCAACAAATCATTCCGGGACGTGAAAAAGTCATAGCTCTTAGGAATGTTGGCGATAAACGTAAGATTGAAGTGAAAGCTCCAGATGCTTATGGCGACGTTAATCCTGAACTCGTCGTAAAAGTTCAACGCACTCAATTTCCTCCAGGAGCTGAACTTAAAGTAGGAGAGCAATTCCAAGTCAATAACGATGCACACTCTCCAGTCTTCACAATCATGGAAGTTGATACGGCCGAGGTCACTGTTGATGGAAACCATCCTATGGCAGGCAAAGATCTTTTTTTTGATGTAGAAATCGTAGGTATGAGAGAAGCAACTAAAGAAGAAGAAGGCCATGGACACGCTCACGGCGAACATGGTCACGGACACCACTAAGAATTTTTCTCATAGGACGGGGTTTAGGCCTCGTCCTATTTTTTTTGACTTATTTAGGGGTTATTCTTAAAAGACCATCAGACTCAGTTACATAGTTAAATGGTTCATCCTTCACTAAAAGGAACCCATCCAGATCTATATAGTCGGCCATTCCTGAAAATAACATGCCATAAGAAATACCAACAGAGGTTTCAATCATGCATCCAATCATGGATTTCATCCCCTGCTTTTTGGCCTCAAAAAGCAAATCACGGGCCTTGAGTAAAGATCCTGTTTTCATCAGTTTTACATTTATTGCGTGAAACTGTTTTGAGAGTTCGGAAAAATCCCCAACATCTTCAATCGATTCATCGGCCAGTAAAACATAAGGCGTTTTTTTCTTAAGTTCTTTGTACTCATCAGTCATTGATGATGGAAAAGGCTGCTCAATTAATTCAATGTTCATGCCATGAAGGGATTCTTGAAAACCCATGAACGCATCAAAATCACTCCAGGCCTCATTGCCATCAACTCTTAATTTAACATCCGTATATTTTTTGATTTCTTGAAGCATCTCCATACCTGTTTCAGCATTCACCTTAATCTTTAAAGATTTAAATCGACTCAAAGGAGCAAGATAATCCTTAATCTCGGCAATAGGAATGATGGGCATTGAAAAAGATGTCTCAACCACTTTAATGGGAGGTAGGCCTAAAAAATCTGAAAGGCTTTTTTTCTCATGTAAAGCAAAGTACTTCAAAAAGACTGATTCAAGGGCAAAACGTAATGAATGAAAAAGAGGTTTAATATCTAAAGTCTCTTGTAATGACTTAAGGTCATTCACATTCTCGTATGGCCATGATTGAAATTGTTCTTCAATCTTTTGAGGAGTTTCCCCATACCGTATATTGGGGGCCACTTCAGATAAAAGATCTCCCAAAGGAGATTTAAGAGTCAGGATAAAATTCTCTTTGAAGGTGGTCTGATTTCGAGAAAGTTTCCAGTTAACTTTTAAATCAAGATGGCGTTTCTCCAAACTCAACTTCATATCTCTCCTACTTTCTCAAATAAATCTGACTGCTCAAAGTCTCCTGGAGAATTTCCCCAATCTCCATCAGGAATCTCCCCTTTAAAATAACGGAACCACTGGAAACGATTTTTATCAAAATGCATACGTTTCAGAGGCATCCTCACCGGCAAAAAGGATTCCAAAAATTTGGCAACAAACTCTGAACAATAAAGATTTTCATTATCCCAAGAAAATTTGGCATCATATTTTTTACCTTCAAAATGGGTCTTAAAAAAAGACTGCATTTCCCGAGACCTCTCGAGCAACTCATATTGAAAAGTTTGATCCCTAAATCTCAGAACCGCCACCTTCTGATTTTTTTGAGTTCTTAGATTAAAGCCCTTAAGCGCAATGGCCCGAACCTTACCATAGGCCTCGGCCACCATGACGTCAGGAAAAGTGCTTATAACCAGGCCTATATGAGAATAGATCGTATCCTCTTCCTGCTCAATTAATGTGCATGTATGACAATTAAGAGGCTGTAAAAGCACATCCCCAGGTCGTAACTCTACACTTGCCCTGGCAGGTATCAGAATGAATACTAAAAGCAGAAGATTAACCATTTATGCCCACATTTGATGCCACTATCCTAGCTTTAAATAAGTACTAAGAGAACTTCAAAATCCCGAGCGCAACAGTCTGATTTAACTTAGTTTTAATGTAAACACATACTATTTACATCCAATAGGAAAAGTCTGCGCACTTAGGGGAATCTCTGAAGAGATTTATAATCATTTGAATAGTTTGTTACACGAGGTTTTTATGAAAAGTGTTGGCCGTTTATTAAGTCTCCTCATCTGCTTTGAACTCATTTTAGGTTCGATTGATCTGCGCCTCGCTAATCTGGCCCACGCCCAAAGTACAGACTGCAGTCATTTGCCCGGAACAGAGTTTAATACTCGCAGTGGAACATGTAAGGCGACTGAAGAATCCGCTCGGGCCAGAAATGAACGAGATAAATGTATGGAACATCGGAGCATTACTCAAAGGAATGAATGCCTTAGACAAAATGCAGATACTGCTCGTACAGAAATAATTGGTGATGAAGAAGAGTTAAGAACATTCGGAGATTTAGGTGGAAGAGGTGGTATCGAATCAGGACCTCTCACAGGAAATCAAAGTGTCACAGATATCGTTGGACAAGTTAATGCAGGGGCCTCTGTCGTAGCCATCCCTATCCTCCTACTCCTTATGGGACTTTCCAAGAGAGGATTTGAGGGATGTCACCCAGAATCGATGTTACTCATTCTTGGAGGAGCAACGGCCACAATCGCCGCTGAAGTCACATCCTTTATCATGCACGGTTTGCGTTTAGAGGAAATGAGAAAAAAAATGGATGAGCTCACTAATCCAGAAGGCACAAATTCTAGAACTACTGATGATGGAACAACAAGTGACCAGCGAGTTGATGCCAATGAAGTGCAATCAGGAGCATTTAATCTTCTTGCAGAAAATGAAAGATCTTTAGCAATAGTGGCCAAAACCAAAGCAGGAATCTACGCATTGGCGCTAGGGTTATATGGTGCGGCCGCAATTTTTGGGATAAAAGAACAAATAGAGCTTGAAGGCCTTAGATTGACAGCGGCTACGTCACTAGATCCCTTGTTAAGACTTGCTTCACTCAAAAGAATCAATGAACTTACTTGTTATAGTTCCGCACAAGCTGAAAAGGCTGAAGAAGAAGAAGCTAAAGAAATAGAAAAGACTTCTGCTGCTGCTCCTCCTGCTGCTACTGCTCCTGCTGCTGCTGCTCCTCCTGCTGCTCCTGCTCCTGCTGCTCCTGCTCCTGCTCCTGCTGCTCCTACTCCTACTCCTACTCCTACTCCTGCTCCTGCTCCTGATGCTCCTGCCACTGCTCCTGCTCCATCTGGAGCTTTAAAACCAATTATAGAAGAACCTACACCCACAGCTCCCAGATTTGGTGACGAAGATGGTGGCCTTCGAAACGATGGTGTATTCGTGCCTGAAGATCACAAATTATTCATTAAATCACTCAGCTTCCATAAAGAGAAAACGACTCCTACTTCTGGAATACTAATAAAAGAAAACCTGGAAACGAAGGGTTCCCACAAAAATTATTCTAGATTCATTCACAACAAAAAAAACAATGATTCTTTAATAAGCATTTATAAAAATACTTATCACTCAGAAATAGAAATATTGAAATCAACAAAATATCAAAAGGCAGCCGCTAAGAACCTAGGTTCTGCCAATGATGCTCACGATTTTGTTGAACTCTTAAACGAATTTAAAACTATCGGTTTAACTGATAAATCATCTACCCTGTTTGAAGAATCTTCTCTTGTTACTGAATATTTAAAAAATCTCCAAATTGAAAAGAACATTTTTCGATTTGTGGCCTCGATGATTATGCCCATTGCCTATGCTGCTGATCCAAATGAAATTGTCGCCCCTTTAAGGGGAGCAGATGAAAGACTCAAGGAGCTTCTTGATACACTCTTTAAGAAAGATCAAGTCGGAGGAGCAGCGGCTAAAGCTGAGGGTGAGTCGACAGCATCTGAAATTATCTTCCAACCTTATACAAGGGCCGCAGGGGCATCTCTACTGACTGTATGGTCTAGTGTCATGGCCGGTTATCTTTATCACCAGTCTGTGATCTCTGATGCTCGTGCTGTTCAGTTAGATCTTATGGCAGAACAATCTAAAGTTGGAGTGGGAATTGGAACGTGTACGCCGGAGCAAAGAAACTCTTCGGCTTTTCCAAACTGTTTTTGTTTTACTGAGGAATTAACCATCAATCCTGCCCGATCAGGATCTGAGGTGTGTAGCGATCTTTTTCGTCCTGGTGGGGGCAACATCAATACGACTCCAGATACGGCCAGTTCAACAAGAACTTGTGTGGATCAAAATCGAGGCGTAGATCCAAAATGTGAATGCCGCACTAAGAGAGGGGCCAATGGAAAAAACACTTGTTTAAAACTGACACCCGGAGGCCGTAATTTTGGAGGAGATGTAGGCACATTCAAAACGATTGGAAATACCGCACAAACAGCAAATTCCATTTTTAACGGTACGACTTCACCTGCGGGTCTTGATGTTGGTGCCTTAGGGGCACAGGCCTTAAGATTAAGAAATACTCGTGACAAGTTAATTTCAAAGAATCCCAAATTGGCCAAACTTGTGAGTAGCACTAAGAAAAAATTTGAGAATAAACTTCTAAAATCAACGGCTGGATTATCTTCCCTTCAACAGGGAGGCGGTGGTAGCTTGGCAAAATTAAATCCGCAACAGGCCATTGCAGAATTAAAAAAAGAAATTGAAAAAAACAAAGATAATATTCAAAAAAACCAATCCTCAACTGGTGGATCCCTTTCTTCACCAAAAGCCGAACAACCTGAATTCGGAATGACTACCGACGATCTTGCTACTCAAGATCTCGAAGTTGCCAAGGCCATGAAAGATAAATTGGACTATGGCCAGAATGACATCAACAAAAATAACTCCAATATTTTTGAAGTTCTTACTAACCGTTATCAAAGAAGTGGAATGAGACGACTTTTTGATGAAGACGGAAAAACAAAAGCTGACAAAGCGTCGAATACGGATATTAATAAATAGTATGAATGTTGATATCCTCTTAGGTAAAACCGTTGACCATCTTGTGCCTGTAGAAGGCACAAAATACTTTGTGCATAAGCAGATGCTTCATGATTTTTTAAAACTTCAGAAAGAAGCTGAACTTGCTGGCTTTGATCTGCAGATCATCAGTGCCTTTCGGGATTATGATAGGCAACTCGCTATCTGGAATGCCAAAGCACGTGGCGAACGTGAGCTTTTGGATGATCAAGAGCGCCCTCTTAACTACGCAACTCTCTCCCCCACAGAAATTGTTTTTTCTATTTTAAGATGGTCCGCAATACCGGGTTGTTCACGTCATCACTGGGGAAGTGATATTGATGTTTACGATGCTAAAACACAACGTCCTGAGATGGTAAAACTCATCTCCTCTGAATGTGAACAGAATGGCCCAGCAGCAGCTCTGCATGATTGGTTAGATGCGCATATGTTGCAAGGTTCATCGTTTGGTTTTTTTCGTCCCTACCGCACTGATCGCGGAGGAGTAAGTCCAGAACGTTGGCATTTAAGTTATTACCCACTTTCACGCCGTTTTCTTGAGGCCTACACATTTTCAATTTTTAAAAACAACATTGAAAATGGTCATATTCATTTTAAAGAAGTGGTTTTAGATAACCTCCCAGAGATTTATCAACGTTTTCTAATGAACTTTGACCTCCCTTAGGCCTTAATTCAGGGTCACAATGACTCTGATCGCTAGGTGCAGAATGCTACTTCTTACTTCTCAAGAAGTTAGGTCATTTATTTTTAAAAAAAATCCTCAAGCCTTAGTTCAATTCTTTCCACCATTTAAGGTGGTGCCATCCTAGCACTCCGACGCTGTAAGCAAAATGTCGTTTCACAATCCAAACTTAATAGGTATCAACTAGATAAGAACAAAATTTTCTTCATCAACGGGAGTCGTTATGAAATTTGTACCAACGTTTGCAATCTTGTTAGCTACTTTAGTAGTTGGCCAAGATGTTGAGGCCCAGACAAGGGGTTCTCGATCTGGCTCGAGTCGTGGCGGATCTGTATCTCGTCCGTCATCACGTCCTTCAAGTTCTTCAAGTTCAAGATCTTCATCTCCAAGTAGACCGTCTCCTTCAGTAAGCCGCCCTTCTGCTCCAAGCAGACCGTCGCCTTCTGTAAGCCGCCCTTCTGCTCCAAGCAGACCGTCGCCTTCAGTAAGCCGTCCTTCAGCTCCAAGCAGACCGACAGTGAGTCGGCCAACTCCTGGTCCTCGTCCTACAGGCCCAGTTGTAAGTCGCCCAACTCCTGGCCCTCGTCCTACAGGCCCAGTTGTAAGTCGTCCTACAACTCGCCCTAATGGTCCAGTTGTGAGTCGCCCAACTCCTGGCCCTCGTCCTACAGGTCCAGTTGCTCGTCCAGGAATTCCGACTTCTCGTCCAACTCCTGGCACACGTTATAATCCAAATCCATCTGGCCGCCGTCCTACTGGTCCAGTCATAACTCGCCCAGGGACATCTCGTCCAACTGGCCCAGTTGCACGTCCTGGTACAGGCCGTCCTACTGGTCCTCGTTACAATCCAAATCCATCAGGCCATCGTCCTAATGGCCCAGTTGTAATTCGTCCAGGAACAGGCCGTGGTGGACGTCGTGTTATCACTAACCACCGTCCAACAAGAACTCAGTACCATTCTCCGTACTATCACCGTCCATTTGGCTATACTCCTTATCGATATTCTAGTTATTACCATGTTCCTTACAGAATCTATTATAACCA
>CAMCZE010000103.1 GCA_945885655.1 Bacteriovorax stolpii
AAACTTGGTGGATCAGCGATAACGATGTCCCAGGTTTTTTTCTCTTTATGGGCCTCTAGTACATATTCAAAGGCATCGGCGCAGATACCTTCATGTTTTTCAGCAGGTAAAAAGTTAATGTTCCAATTAAGCTCAGAGGCCTTAATAGCATTAGGAGCGATATCCACAGTGGTTACTTGTTTAGCACCACCAAGACCAGCATAAACAGAAAATCCTCCTGTATAACCAAAAAGATTAAGTAGCGTTTTATCTTTTGCAATAGAGCGTATGAAATTTCTGTTTTCACGCTGATCTAAGAAAAATCCAGTCTTAGCGGCATCAATAATGTTGGTTCTAAATTTTACATTGTTTTCTAAGAATTCTAGATCAGTTAGATTGTCACACTCTCCAACGAGAATTTGACCTTTTTCTTCTTCTTTATTTTTTCTTTTATAATAGACACAGGTCACGGGTACATGGGACTGCTCCATAAAAAAATTAGCGATAGCTTCTTTATGCCAAAAAGCTTCAGAGGCCGAACCATCAAGTTTTAAAACCACGACACCACTATAATAATCGGCCACCACACCAGGAAGTTCATCGCCTTCGCCATTTAAGATACGAAAACATTTGTTTTCTAGAGTGAGGAGATGTTTTTTATTGAGGAAAGCACGATTCATACGTGCCACGACTTCTGTATCGTTTAATTTCTTATCACCAAGAGTTAAAACTCTGAAAGAAAGATTGATCGACGGAGAATAAAAGCCGTGGGCGACAACTTCACTTTTGTGATTCATAAGAATCCCATAAGAGCCCTCAGGAACTTTAATTTTATCGATGGTGTCTGAGAAGACCCATGGATTTCCACGTTTGATGTGTTTTGTTAGATCACGAGTGAGTTTAAGTTTGTGGGCCTTATCAAATGCAAAATATTTCACGGGTGTGCTCCTTTGAGGAACCAAGTCACCTCATGTTTATTGTGGTGAAGATGGACGATATGAGATCCTGGAATCTCTAAAAATTTTAAGGTATTTTCCCAGTCCGTTTCGGCCTGGTATTTAATGGTGCAGACAAAGTTTTTCACTTTGCCTGAATCTTTAAATCGTTTAACTAAGTTTAATAAGCGTTCTGGATAACAGATGATGTCTGAGCAAAACCAATCAATCTCTGCAAAGTCCTTGGGGTCAAGGCCAAAAGCACTCTCACCTTTAAATTCAATGCGGCCAAGATCCATGATACGTTTTTCAATAGGAGATTTATCAACACTGATAATATGTTGAAATTCTAAAGTTCGAAGTACCCAAGTCCAACCACCAGGGCAGGAGCCTACATCAATACTTGTTCCGCCCGCGATGGCCTCAGGGGCATAGACCGTAAAAAACTCCCAAAGTTTTAAGTATGCTCGCGAAGGAGGAATAACTTTGTCTTCTTGGAAGGTCATCTCACCCAAAGCAAAGGGCGAAGAGGTTTGAGGAGTGCCCAATATCTGGTTTGGTTCCCACAGTGTCCAAAGGCCCATGGCCTTTTCTGGCAGGGGATGGCGGAAAGGGATTGGTTTTTGGTTAAATTTTGGCAATTCCTCTTGAATGAGCTGGGCACGGCGATGAAAATCCACTGTAAATAGGCCCCAGTTGCGGCCCAGTGCCTTCAACTTTTTTGCTCCATCCTTGATGGAGGTGATCTCAATAAATTGCATGTTAAAGCCCGTCGTTTGGGCCCAGATCATAGGGGGATGCTCACCTTCAACAAGATAGAGGCGATCTTTCTTTTTGCAGACAGTAAGACCCTTGAGCTCTAATTCGCGCTCAAGTTCAGACTCGAACTTATGGATGGCCAGGTAACCTGTATATAGTTTCATGCAAGGATCTATACACTAAAAGGAAGAGGTGTTAAAAGCCCTCCATGAAACATACGAAAAAAAATCTTGAAATGAAGGTCTACGGCCGTCACGCCTGCCTTAAATTGTTCGAAAAACGCCCTCAGGACATCATCCGAGCTTATGTGACACAAGAAGGAATCTTTGATTTCAGGCCCTTAATCCGTCATTGTGTGGATCATAAGCTTGCTTATCATGTGGTGGAAAAAGATGAGCTCGATGCTCTTACCCGCGCCACTCACCATGAAGGAATCGCCCTGGTGGTCAAAACGAAGCCTCTCCCTACTCTTAAAGAGATGTTAGAAACTGAGGGACGAAGCCTTATTATTGCTTTAGAAGAAGTCGAAAATCCCCATAACCTTGGAGCGATCATGCGCTCGTGCGCTCATTATGGCGTTACAGGAATTTTATATGAAGCTAAGGTGCCCGTTGCTCTGACGGCTTCTGCCTATAGGACATCTGAGGGTGGAGCAGAGAGTGTTCCTGCTCTTCATTTGGCAAACTGGAATGAAGTTTTAGATTCTGCCAGAACAAAAGGATATAGAACTTTTGCGACCTCAAGCCACAAAGGAACTTCTCTTTTCCAAACCCAATTTCCAGAAAAGACGATCCTCTTTTTAGGGGCCGAAGGTGTGGGACTTTCAGATCGATTGACTAAGGCCATGAACGCTCTCGTTTCTATTCCTGGAACAGGGAATGTAGAAAGTTTGAACGTATCAAATGCCACGGCCGCGGTATTAACCGAGTGGTATCGTCAAGGGTTATAGTTCTTCCTTAAATTTTCGATAAGAAATCTATGTGGAATTGTGCCATGTGGACTCTCATATCAATTTTCTTTTTGCCCGCCTTTTCAGGTGGGTTACATGTCAATGACCTCTGCATGGCCTTAGGATGTCGTAAGGATCCTAAGTGAAAATAATTTATTATATTTTGGGTATTTTATTTTTCAGCGAATTACCGGCCCAAGAGTTTTTATCGGACATAAAAAAAGTTCAACGTAAAATAAGTGAAAATGAACTTACTGAAAACCTTTCTGGCAAAGAGAGTGCTGCTGGAATTAATGGAATTTTTTTTAGTCCACTTATGTTAAATAAAGAAGATATCTGTGAAGAAGAAACAAAAAATCCTGAGTATGAAGTCATTGCAGTTGTGGAAGTAAAAGGAAATACCCAGACCTCGTCTTCGATTCAGGTTGATAAAGGTTATAGATCATTTGGCATTGAGAATCTGGAAGGTGAAATTAAAACGGCCATTGGCGACGAAGTCGTCCTAGAAAAAGACTCAATCCTTGCAGCAGCTTCCAGAGCGGTTAATGCTTACGCTGGCAGATCGATCGTTTTAAATCCAAAAAATTTAGCAGGTAGGCAAGGCATCATTGAGGCCATGATCTTTGCAGGATCAAAATCGGATATAAATGAAAAAGACCTGGCAAAAAAACTGGCCTCGATGGCCAATGAAATTTTTAAAACTGAAGAAGAGCGAATGGATTTTTTAACTTCGCTGAGTAGCCGCCTTTATGATAACTACAATACGAAAAGAAATCCTGGGAAAAATTCTAACAATGATCGCTTGCCTCGAGGAGATATCTCTTTAAATGAAATTCTTAAAGGTGCGGCCGCATTTGACAAAGACTTAGGTGGAGTTTGTAATGACATAAGTGAAAGTGTAGCGATGATTGCTGAGAACATGTTTCCCGATAAAGATGTTTTGGTGGTTAACGGTGGCGCCCACTTTGGTGTTTTGATTTATGATGGAAAAAAGAAAATTATAGTGGAAAGAAGTCGTCAGGTTTATATGAACGATACCCTCTATGTGGTTGACCGAACTTCGTTTACGAATTTAAGAATCAGTAAGGTTGTTGATGGAAAACTTACTGATATTGCTGTCGTGGGAACACAAATGGGACAATTTTCTGATTCTGTATTTGCCACAAAAATTCCCCCACTCAAAACAGCAAGGGATCCTCAGGAAGTTATAACATCAGTAACAACTCTCATCAAAGAGGGTGAAAAAAACTCTCAAAAAATAATCATCTCTGGAGGAATGGCACAATTAAGTGAGTCAAAAAGTTATATGATTGTGGCCAAATATCAACACTCATCTCCAGGAACAAAATCTTACGCTGGAACAGGGTTTTCAGTGAATCAGTTCCCTGAAAAACAAAAATTTAGCAGCGATCTAAAAGAGTCTGCACTGACAAGTTATCAGCTTCACCTCAGAAGTGGATTTGATCAAACTATTATTCAGTATGTAAGTGATAACGCCTCAGCAAGGTTTTCCACAGGGATTGACGCCCAAACGATGATTGATTTTTCAATGAATAATCTCATTGGTTATTCCGCTCAGGTGGATTGGGTGACTGGACTTGATTTAAGTTATGGGCAGTCCGATCCTCATAATGTGCAAGTCATAGGCAGAGCAGAAGCAAGGATGACTTATTCTCCAAAAAATTGGGGTGATGCCACGGGGAGAATGTCGAACATAAATCCTGTAGGAGTTTTAGAAACTATTGCCGACACTCACTTTTTTCTAAATCAAATTAATGCTGACATTATAGTGGATAAAAGAATTGCTGATTCCATCCGAGCTCAAGGTGTAGGTTCTTACCAGGGCAGCAGTGTTGGCCAGGCCATCCGAATAGCAGGAGTTCTTACAGTCGAATTGCCAGCGGGTGCTGAGATTCTCATCTTTTCAGGTATCAGTACGAGTAAGCTCCCAGGTTATCTAACAAAAAACAGTATGCTCGTTGGGCAAGAAGGTTTTGAAGTCGGTGCCACACTTCGTTCAGCGGAAGGGGTGGAGTTTGGTGGTGCCGTGAGAGGAATCTCATCTAAAAATCCAAGTGGCGAGGCCTATCTGAAAGTTCCTTTAGAGGTTCCACGTAGGCCATCAAAATAAAAAAATGGAGCCGAGATTATTAAGAGGAGGAAGAAAACTCGCAGGGTCTTCCCGTGTAGGTTCTACGATACGGCCGCTGAAAAAATGCCTGCAGGAAGAATACGGGCGTCATTTTGATGTTTCACTCCTAACTCTCCAACATGAATGGTTTTCCAACGTTTATCAAAGATGAGGTTTTTAAGAGCTTCAGGTTGAACACCATGAGTATGGCAGGATAAAAACAAAAAGGAGTTCTCTTTATTTAAAACAGCGTTCATGGATTCTATTAGTAGCGAGATATGTTTTTCAAATTCCCAAAGTTCTTTTTTTACTCCATGTCCCCAACTTGGAGGATCGGCAAGGATGCCATCATAAACGAAATTCTTTTTAAACGAATGACGTAGAAATTCTTGAGCGTCTTCTTGCACCCAACGTACACTTTTGGCATCGATTTTACTCAGAGCAAGTGACTCTTTACCCCAGTCTAAAACGCCTTTGGAGCTATCCACGTGAAAAACCTCTGCACCTGCAGCGGCCATAACTAAACTCGCACAACCCGTGTAACCAAAGAGGTTAATGACTTTAGGTGCCCGTCCCAGTTTCTCTTTTTGTTTTTTAACTTGATCATAGAGCCAAATCCAAACAGGGATCTGCTCAAAAAAGACGCCACAGTGGCCAAAAGAAGTAAATTTTAGTTTAAATTGAAGTTTTTTTTCATCAATAACAAACGGAATCGTGAGGTCCGAAGACGGCTCTCTTTTATGTTCCCATTTTCCGCCGCCATCTTTTGTTCGAATACAATTTGATGACGCCAATCCCCAATCATTATTTGAAAGTCTTGGTTTCCAGATTGCTTGAGGACTAGGACGATTTACCTTAATGCCTGAAATGATCTCAAGTTTGCGTCCAAGTCCCGAATCTAAAAGCTCATATTGAGGAAGATTTTCGGTGATCATTTAATTGCAAAGCTCACTTCAATGGTTGTTGTAAACTGCTGAAGGCCCGCCTCGATACGTGTTGAAGACATTTCGGATGAAGCACTTTTCATAAGCATCGTAGGTTCATGATAAATGGGAGACTGGTTTTGTCGTGGAGACTCATTCAAATGAATGACTTTTCCCATTTGAAAACCAAGCTTTTTTGCTAACTGCATCGCCTTGCCTCTGGCATCATCAGCCGCGATATCAAGGCATTTTAAATATTCTTTTTGTGACTTCTCTAAAGAGAGAAATGTCTGAAGAGATCCAACGTTTTGAATGTTAAGTTTTGTGGCCATGACCAGGGTTTCACCGATCTTAGAAATATCGGCCGTCGTCACTTCAAGAGTTAAAGAAGCACGTGTTCCTTTATCGATGTAACGTTCTTTTTCATAATCACGAACAGGAAAAACATTGTAGTTGGTGTTTTTAAATTCAACCTTGTCGAGGTTGAGACTTTGAATCTCTTTTTTAAGTTTATTGATCTGGTCATTTGTCTTTTTTACGGCCTCGATTTGATCTTTTGATTGGTTTTCAGCTGTAAAAGTGATGGTGCCGCGATCTGGTATAACTTTTACATTACAGCTACCTTGAACCGTGAGGACATTTTGTTCTTTGGCCTCAAGCAGTCCAGAGGTCAAAAAAAAACTGAGGCAAAAAAAATATTTCATTCGATTCCTTTAAGTTTTAGATCAAAGGCCTCGACGGGAGATTTAACATCATCAATCTCAACAATATAGAGAATCCCTTTAATGTTTAACTCATTTTCAAACATAACAGGAAGATCCAAGGCCTTCATCAAAGAATCAAGAAGGATCCTTTGATCCGTATATTCAATGTCTCCATAAGTATTTTCTCTCTGAGAAATGCAGCCATTTGTCGTGCGGAATGGAAAATAAGTGGTGCTCTCATCTTCGTTGATTTTCCCTGTTCCATGAATACGTAGAAGATTTCTTCCCACATCACGTGCCACAGCACCAGGCCTCCACCAAGAATTTGTATGCGAAGACTCAGGCAGAAGAGACTTAATGTTTTTTTCTTTTGATGATTTCTCAATGAAGTTTAAAATTAAACGACGATTGGCACCATAAGTAAGAGGCATGTTGGCCTCAGGCATAACCGAATCTATGGTCATAACTCCCACTGGAGTGTTGCCATTTCTTTTATAACTTGGTTTTCCACTTGCAGAACGACCCAACGATTTGTGGGTCCAAAGTGTGCCGTCTTCGTTTCGTACAGCAGATCCCGCATTGTCGCGCATAACCATGAGACAAGGAAATTTTCTACTCTTACGGCAGAACATAAAAAGTTTAAAGGTATTTTGATATTGACCTTCCTTAAACGTTCCATTGTCTGGAGATTTAAAAAACAGATCAGAGATAAGATCATTGGCAAGGTCACTTTTAGTTCGAAGAGACACACTTTTGAACTCTTTGTGTGCACTGGCCAATTTGAGAATCTCTGTTTGTTGAGCTTTTTCCAACACATCTTCATAGGCCGCAAGTGTATAAATAAGTTTGTTGTCAACTTTAGGAAGTTTAAGGGCATTTTCAAGATCTGCTTTTAAATCGGCCGATATGGTTTTAAGGCCTCTGAATTTCATACGAAGAATGGTAATACGAAGTTTTTGAACAATGTCGTAATGAAAAGGTTGAACTACATCTAGCATTTTAAAAGCTTCAACCCTGTTCTCCTCACTTAAATCCCATAGAGCATCCACAAAAAGTGTTTGTTCATAAGGAGTAAGCCCTTCGGGAATATAAAAGGATGAAGTTGATTTTGTCAGAGCTTCTTTTGTTGTAAGGATATTTTTTTTATAATGGCCGTAAAGGCTTTCTTCCATCAAGTCATTTGTTGTTCTGGCCCAAAGGGATGGAACAATAGAAGTTGCAAGCATGGCCAATAAAAACATTTTCATAGGTAAATCCTTTAAAAGATCTCAAATATGGGGGGGTAGTATCATAGTAAATGGTCAAGTTCATAAGAGTTTTACCATTTTACAATCTATAAATAAAAAGTCCTTAAAAACGAGTTTTCAATGAGTTGGCAACCTTGACGTTAACGAAAAAAGCATTACCTTATCATGGAAGGTTCTTTTTTTTACGGAGTACAAAGTATGTTTAAACGTATTTTCTTATTTATGCTGACTAACGTTTTAGTTATGGTTTCAGTTTCTCTTATTTTAAGCATTCTGGGCGTAGGTAACTATCTAACGGCATCAGGCATTAACTATCAATCTTTGATGGTGTTCTGTTTGGTCTGGGGTTTTGTGGGGTCAGGCATCTCACTTTTGATGTCAAAATTCATGGCAAAAAGAATGATGGGTGTGGAGATTGTTGATGATCGAGGTCAGTATGGTGATCTTGTACGTCGAGTACATGCCCTTGCTCGCAGTGCTGGTTTAACTAAAATGCCAGAAGTTGGAGTTTATCAATCACCAGAGGTTAATGCATTTGCCACTGGACCTTCAAAAAATAATTCACTTGTGGCCGTATCAACTGGTCTTCTTCAACAGATGAACTCTGATGAAGTTGAAGGAGTTCTGGCCCACGAGATCGCTCATGTGGCCAATGGTGACATGGTGACCATGGCCCTGGTTCAAGGAGTGATCAACGCATTTGTGATGTTTTTTGCACGTGTCGCCGCTTTTGCTCTTTCACAGGCCATGTCTGGGGACAGAGATGATGATCGTCCCGTGACAAGTGGATGGGCCTATCACTTAACCGTGATGGCGTGTGAAATCTTTTTCTCATTTTTAGGTATGTTTATTGTGGCCTATTTTTCAAGAATTCGTGAGTATCGTGCTGATAAGGGTGGGGCCCAGTTTGCTGGCAAACAGAAAATGATTGCTGCTTTAAAACGCCTTCAGCAAAAAATTGACATGGTTGATGATTCTCAAGATCAAATTAAGGCCATGAAGATTTCTTCAAAAAAAGGTTTTATGAACTTTCTTTCAACTCATCCAAAACTTGAAGATCGTATCGCTGCCCTAGAACGCGGAATGTAATTCTTGGATGGAGTGACGGGTTTCAAGAACCAGTCGCTCCACCAGTTCTTTTGTTGAAAGATTATCTTTTACTAATGCTGCAACCTGCCCCATTTCTATCTCACCTTCTGTCATATCACCTTCAAGCATTCCGGCCTTTGCTCTTCCATGACCTAAAAGTTTGATGAGTTCTTCTGATGAGGCGCCACTATCTTCAAGTTTTTTAACATCCTCATAAAATTTATTTTTAAGGAGGCGCACCGGCACATATTTTTTCATCATGAGCATGGTGCTATTAGAATGGGCATTTAAAACTGCATTTTTAAAATGATCATGAGCACTGGATTCTAAAGTGGCCACAAAACGAGTACCGATTTGTACGCCCTGGGCCCCTAGAGCAAGGGCCGCAGCGATGCCTCGTCCATCAGCGATTCCGCCGGCCGCGACGACAGGAATTTTTACTGCATCCACGACAAGAGGAATTAAAACCATCGTTGTGATTTCATCACGGCCATTATGCCCTCCGGCCTCAAAACCTTCGGCAATAATAATATCCACTCCAGCTTCTTGGCACTTCAATGCAAGTTCAGGGCCTGAAATCACATGAAGAACCGTACAGCCTTGCTCTTTAAGCCAAGAGGTATAGAGTTTTGGATGGCCAGCTGAGGTGATAAATATCCTAATACCCAACTTTATAGCGAGCTCAAACTGATCTCTATTTTTTGCATAAAGAAGAGGAACATTGATGGCCAGACGTTCTGGATGAGAGGTGAGCGAGATGGCCTTCTTAATATGGTATTCAAGTAGCTCCAGGTTCATGGATCCCGCTCCGATGACGCCCAGGATACCTGCCTCTGCGGCGGCGGCGGCAAGTTTTCCACCGGAGACATAAACCATACCGGCCTGGATGATGGGATACTTAAGAGGTAAAATTTTTGTAAGTGAAGTCATGATCTAATTGTGTAGGATATCTTTGATGTTGTCATCAGTCAGAGCGAGTGCGGGAGATCTTTGTAAGTGTAAAAGAATCTCGGGATCTGTTTCACCTTGAAGTCCAGCTCGAGTGCTTGTTCTTTTTAAACCAAAACGCTCACCCTTAGATAAGATCCAGCCTGTTTCATGAAGGCCTTTTCGGATGGAGCTGGAGGCCGAATAAGTTGATAGAGTGACATCGAGAGTGGAAAATCTTTTGAGAAGCTCAAACCACTCTTTGGTCCAAAGGGTTGGATTTTTTTTAGGAGAAAAGGCATCTTGATAAATGGCATTCCACTTGATGCAAAAAGTTTCAGCAAAAAGAGGAAGTGATCTTCTAGCATCTCCAGCTAAGATGGTAAGTGTTATAAATTCATCTTGGGCCTCAAGATATGTGAGATCTCCTTCTTTTTTCCAATGCAGACGAGAGAGAAAATCATGTGAGAGATTTTTGAGTCGGAACCACTCAAGCAAATCATGGTCAATTTCTAAAGACAAAAAAGTCCATTTCTTTTTTTGCCCATGGAGCTTATCGTA
>CAMCZE010000104.1 GCA_945885655.1 Bacteriovorax stolpii
TAGTTACAGTTGCCCTTAACTCCTTTGATATCAAAAGGGGTTAAATCTGTTTTTACGTTGATAAACTGAGAGGACTCTGCCAAACGATAGTGCCTAATAACTTCGCTATATCGCAAAAAAGGCACACTCTCATTTTCTTTCAAAACTTCATTGCCTCTGATGAAATAGGCCGAGAGGACGGGATCATTTTTCATCGACTTGTAGACCCCACCCAAAAAGCCTTCAAGATCTTTGTCGGCCCTAAGACTGCCTTTAAGATGGCCTTCCAGTATTTTGGCATAAAATTCAAGTTTTGTTGTTTTACCAAATTTTTTCAGAATCCATTCAATAGCATAGAGATAGGGATACTGATCTTTTGATTTATCTGAATAAAAATCAAAATAAAAGGTCTGATCCTTGTAGTGGAAAAGAGTTTGAAGTCTTGAATTCGGGGAAGATTGATCCGGTCGTATAGAGAACTGAATAAGGCTCCATAAAGCAAAATGATCAAAAAAATCAAGTCCCTTAAGTTGAGGATGATCCACCATCTTCTGAAAACTCTCTTGGGCATAACGATTGGTACCTACCAGTTGAAGCTGGACTTTTTTCTCCAGTGAACAGTAGGTCTCCCTGACGGGAATGTTCTTTTTATAAAGTTCGGAATCAATGATTGGAGAGTCAATCGTTCCGATAAAAAACGAACAACTAGATAATAATAAAAGAAGGAAAAAACTATTCATCATCCATATCCAAAGTAATGTCTGGGGAAGAGTGCGTCTGAGAGAGCTGAAATTTTTCTTGAAGATCTAAGTTTAGATCTGTGTTGAAGATTTTTTGTGTACGGGCCTTAATAAGGGCCACCAGAAACACACCATTTGAAACAGGGGCCGCATGAAAAGAGATGATTTCAAATCCGGAAGTCAGGATCCCTTGCATGATTTTATCAAACTCCCGTTCCCTATAACCGGACTTCCGTTGGGTCGGTTCGGGTATATAATAGGTAAATGTTTTAGTGAGTGAGAAAGAAGTGACCTTCTTAGAAATGGGCCTGCCCATGCGTATTACTCCAGTATTCTTTTGGTTTCCATGCCTTATCAGTTTTGATTCTACTATCGTAAGCTAAGATTCGGCAAATGATAGAGTCCAAGCTCGTCGAGTTTAAATAAGATCGCTTGGAAAAGATTTCCTACCGATATTTTTCTTTGTACTGAAAAAAGATTGGGTATAATGAATGTAAGATGTGACAGGATGTCACTCTCGTAGGCAGGATGCCGAAAAAGAAGGGAGCCAAGCAGGGGCTCCCTTTTTTTATGTACTCAGTCTTAAATTGTTAATAATACTGCCTAAAAATTCACGATATTTTGAGCTTCCTTACACTATTTTCTAAAAAGTTTTTCCGCTTAAAGAATAAATCCAGCTACTTTTTCGTTTATATCAAGTCCCGCTTCTTTTCTAGAGTAAGTTCCCATGGAATGTCGAAGAAGGTGAGTGCCAGGAGTCGTCTTCGTCCCCAGATAGAATCAGTGTTTTATTTCATTTTATTCTTTCCGGATCATTTGATAACGAAGCATTTTTCTTGATCTCTCTTAATCAAATCTGGTGCGAAGTTTTTAGAAAATAAAATGATGGGGAAGGAGAGTTGTGTAATTGATAACACCTTATTTAAAGTCATTTGTAAAAAAACTTTCTCAAAAAAAAAGCCGAGCGACTTGGCCCGGCATGTATAGTATTTCTTAAGTCATGTTTTCAGAGTTCAGACTCTCATTCTTACGTGGCCCAATACACTTTCAATTAGTAATGAAGTTTAAAGACTACAGTCTCCTAAGTTTGTATCCTTCATTTCCTTCTCTGAGAGAACCTTTTTGCAGGCGTCTGGAAGATTTTTATTTTTCAACTGATGAATGCTTAAAGCGCGGAAGAAATTTGGAGCATGAGTATCACTGTCTCCTTCAGGAGGATAAACGCGCATGTCATGGTAATCCCCGCCCCTCTTGCTCTGAAGATAACAAGCGAAGTTGCTGTCACTCTCATCGAGCATGGAAGCAGAAATCATGTCGGCCCAGTTTTCTTCAAGGTACGGTGAGTTCGTTATCTCAAGTTTTAATACTCCATCTCCTATAGACTTCAATCCAAAATTCACCGCGCCGAGCTTGCCGTTTAAACAGTTTCGGACTGTCTTAAATTTCTTGGAAGATTCGGGAGAAAGAGACGAGCGTTCCATAAAAGTAGAAAGGGCATGTCCCAACTCATGGAAAAAGATGCCTTTTTGGTGCGAAGGATCTTTGAAAGAGAGCCAACTGACCTTGATCTTTCCGTTTTTTAAGCGGTAGCTTGCGTCCGACAGGCCCTCAACCTCAAATTCATCACAACTGGAAGCCACTTGATCCCGAAAGGTTTCTTCATTCCAATGATAAGCTGAAGCAGCTCCTCCCAGGGCAATGTCTCTTTTTTCCGACCCATCCTTGGCCTCTTGTAAGTTTGAGAGGTCCTTATCTGCCTCTTGTTCTAATTCCAATATGCTTTGCTTCGCCAAAAAGATGATTTCTTCCTTGTCCCAAGGTAGTTCAAACAGGATGTCATCATATTGGGGTTTTACAACATCCTTGGAGTGAGAAGATAGTTTGGAGAAAAATTTCTCTCCAAAAGATCGATGAAGATCCTTGATCGTTGTCAGCCAATTAGATTTCTCTTCCTTACTGGGAAGGGCTTTCAGATTCTTTTGAAGAATCGCCTTACAGTGATTGATGTTATCTTGCATGAAAGTTTTTTCACCTTCAAGTTTCTTTAGGACCGTATTATTCTTATCGATTCTCTCTTTAAGCTCTTTGATGTCGTAAAGATCGCTGAGCTTCTTGACCTTCCACTGCTTAAACTTTGGGGGAGGTGAAAAAAGAAACTTTTGGACAAATCTTATTGTGTTCACTCCCGTATAAAATCTATCCAGCACCCCGTCCGAAAGGTCTCCCTTTTTTATCTTGTCCAAAATAGCCTTATCTATCCACTGATTGGAGAGGAGTTTTGCTGCCCGTGGATAAGCTGCTTGAAAATCTTTTTCAAATTTCTTAATCTCATTGATCTCCATCTGAATAATTTCTTGTAAGGTGAAGCTTGCGTACTTACTCTTATAGTAGATGGGCCAGCCGAAATTTCCTGCATAAAACGCCGATTTTATCTCGGAAGTCTTCATAAACTCATCGACCAACTCCAGTCCTTTATCATAATCCTTAGTTTCATGCCGCTGTAATTCGAAACTAGTCATGCGTTCATTCAAAGGAATTGTTATCTGACCTTCATTGGCATCTATTGTTGTATTCTCGGAGTCCAAGCAATGCTCACATTTAGAAATAAGGTCGAACAGTTCCGCAACATAAGCTATTTTATGAATGGCCTCCAAATCCTCTGGGATGGTGAGATCTTTATCCAACTGCTTTTTAAGCTCTTCAAAATTCCTCTTTTCGGAGATGAGAAGTTTTTCCATGACCCGTTTAGAGGCTTCTTCAAGCTCCTTAAAATCTGGATGCTCGACCTTAGAATCTTCTAGAATGTCATAGTGATCCTGATAGGTCTTCATTTCTGAAGCCTTGCCACACAAAGCCTCCAGGCAGACCTTCTTTTCTAAGTTGTGAGTCGCATGCTTGTCCTCCGGATCACAGGCCATGATGGGAGAGTAATCTTTATTTAAGAGAGATTCTAATCCCTTAAAGTTCTGAGCAAATACCATCGGCACGAAGAGAAGAAAAAAGATCACTTGCATGAAAGCTCCACTTCCTTCTTGAGAGTGATGATGATTTGAGAAAAGTTTTGAAAGTATTGGCCAAGATCAGAATCTGGTTGAACGGATTTTTTCTTACCTTTATAGGTGATGTTGATGGCCTTCGGAGCCTTAAATGAGATGGCTTTATGGTAAAGACCTTCAAACCGATCCACGAACTTGCCCATAATCCTTGCTGAGCACTTACTTTTAGGCACACTCACTTCATGATCAAAGCCTTTAAGTCCGTAAGTCTTTTTAAGTACTTTTACAAAGGCGATTTGAGATCCAGAGTGAGCCTCTAAGGTGGTGGTACCGTATGCGCCAATTGATATCAAGAATGAAATAAGAATGATAATCTTCATTAAATGATTATCTATGATAAAGAGAATTTTCTAAAGGAAATCAGGGTACCGACTAAAAAAGTCGGAAACAAGTTCCACTCCAACCTGTTAAAAACTTAGTGAGACGAAAATGGTTTTGAATCAGCTTTCGATTTCGATCTCTTCGTCTTTATAGCCACTGGCGATGTTAGTTAAAAGATATGGACTCTAAATTTTGTAATGATGCTTTTTAGTGAGCTTATTGATGGCCTTAACGCCAAGAGAACCGAGCCAAAACGTAAAGACTAACACGTATTGCGTAATTGCGCAACACGTGTTACATTTCGAACCATGGTGAGAAGAAGTTATAAAATTGATTCAATCATTGTAAATGGAAGGATTTTTTCCGAGGTTATTATCGATCCTCATTATGAGGAAAAACATTCAGATAATATAACCGATGAACTGATTCTATCTCTGGCCCTACGTCTCAACGGTCGTTTTGAGATTCCTGTTAGTACCAAAGATGAGTATAGCTACTTTGTCACTATTATAGAATTGAATGGCAAACAGTATAGGCTTGTTTGGTTGCTTGAAGCGGATGCAGTCTATATAGGAGTTGTTAATGCTTTTAGGGATAGCAAAGGAGAGTAGTTATGGCATTTCCAAATGAAAAAGAATTAAAAAAAATAAGAGAAAGCTTGGCGAAGGCCGAACCTTCTTATCTTCTTCCTGAAGATGCTACTAAGGCAGACAAGTTGAAGTATGTTCTTTGCCAAAAGTTCGTTGTGTATTTACTAGAGCATAAAATCTCCCAAGCTGATTTGGCCAGGCGTCTAGATATGGACACCGCCAGATTGAACGAAATTGTGAAATACAAAATTGATCTTTTTACTGTCGATAAGCTTATTGATTTCGCTCAACGGCTTGATCCGAATTTAGAAATTAATGTGGCGTAAGAGATGAGCTTACTTAAACGCCCTCCAACTCTTAAAATGGCCCCTCCCGGTTCTCATGTCGTCTCAAGACAGGCCCGAATTTCTAAAACAGGTATAAGATATTTTGTAAAAGCTCATGTTCGAAAAAATAGAGGTAAAAAGATTGTGCTCTTGCCCGAAAATCTTCTTTATCTTTTTTGGCATGGAGATCAGGATTATCCTGCCATTGGACCAGTACATGGGTTTTCTGATTATGAGGAGTTGGATGCCGTCATTCAGTTTTGGATGAATTACTGGACCGAATTTGGATTGCCTTTTCCTAAAAATCTAGACCCAATGATTTTTAAAGTTATGATTGCTGTTGAATCAAGTTTTAGACCCAAGATCGGTGCAAAAACAAGTTCGGCCTATGGCTTAATGCAAATAACCAATACAACTCGCAAAGATGCAAAAAATATTAATGATGGAATTCTTGATCTTGAAAGAAAAGACTTAGAAGATCCAGTGATTAATATTGCCATGGGAATTCGCTGGATCAGTTATAAGTATTCATGCATTGATAAAGGTGTGAAGAAAGATCTCTTTAATACTATAAAATACTATTACGATAAGCACAAAGGTGATGAGTATGCTCAAAAAATTACTAATCTTTATAACCTTTCTATTAAGTCTAAACCCTAATTCTCCTTTAACAGCTAGAATGCCTGATCCCTATGTCGAGAAATTGCAGGAGAAAAAGTATCTGAAACTTTCAGATGGAAGAGAGGTTGTTTTAGTGCGCTTATTTAATGAGAATGGCCCAAGTAATCACATGAGACTTTTTTTACGCCAAAAAGAAAAAGTACTATGGGATGTCACTTATCATGAGGATTTTGAGACTGTATGGGCCGACGCTCATTTTTTACCACTTTATGACAAAGAGTACAGCTCAGATTTAAATAGTGATGGGTTTTCCGAAATTGCCGTCGCCGTTTGGCATGGTGGAAATGCCATGCAGTTTTGTCGTTCAATTATTTTTACCATTGAAGAAAATAAACTCGCTGTACTTACGACTCGAGAAATTAACTATGAGTTTTCGAGATCTGTATTTAAAAGTCGTGAAGAGGCAATTTTGAAGATCGCATCGCCAAAATAAAATTTGAATAACGCGATTGTGCTTGGTTGCATTTTGGTTACACTTTTGCCAAAAAATGCCAAAAATGACCAAACACAGCCAAAATATGAAAATCAGAATAAGACCTTGTTTTCAGAGTGAAATCTTTGATTTTAATAGGGTTTTTAAAGACTAGTGAAACACTTAGAAGGGAGCCAAGCAGGGGCTCCCTTTTTTTATGTGTTCAAGTCTTAAATTGTTAATAATACGGTCTAAAAATTCACACTGTTTTGAGCTTGATTACACTTTTTTTAAAAAGTTTTTCCGATCGAAGAATAACTCCAGTTACTTTCTCGTTTACATCAGGTCCCGCTTCTTTTGTAGAGTAAGTTTCCATGGAATGTCGAAGAAGGTGAGTGCCAGGAGTCGTCTTCGTCCCCAGATAGAATCAGTGTTTTATTTAATTTTATTCTTTCCGGATCATTTGATAACGAAGCATTTTTCTTGATCTCTCTTAATCAAATCTGGTGCGAAGTTTTTAGAAAATAAAATGATGGGAGGGGGAGTTGTGTAATTGATAACACCTTATTTTAAGTCATTTGTAAAAAACCTTTCTCAAAAAAAAACCGAGCGACTTGGCCCGGCCTGGATAGTCTTTCTTAAGTCATGTTTTCAGAGTTCAGACTAAAACCTAGCTATTGATTTACACCAATACATTGAGTGCTTGCAGAAGCGATAATCTCCTCACATTTCCATAATGAACTGTAACATCTGATCCAATCACCGTGACGATTGGATCTTTCTTCGCAGGTGATATCGGATAGTTGATCTCGAACCTCATACATGCTTCCCACAAAGGATCGGATATATTGGGATTCAGGCCGATCCGGATGATGAAGTATATGAAATATCCTCCCATTTTTTTTTGCAAACTCAATTTCTTCATTCAAACAACTTATAGTTTCGTTGATTAATGGAACATATTCCTCTATTGGCGAAGCTGGACGATGATCGAAAGGAGCGAACTGAATTAAATGTTCAGATAGACAGCCCGTGGTAATCGTCGGCCATTTGAAATCATCATGTAGAGTCATGCCAATACTTGGGGGTGAATGGATCAATAGAGTAAATAAAGATGAAAGAAGAAAACAAGTTTTCATAAGACTCCTTACGCCAGCATTATCTGGATCAAGTTATGTGGTCGCTCAATTTATTGAGCCTCTCAGATGCTAAGAAGCAACTCCCACGTTGTTGTATGAATGTTTATCTTAACTTCAATTCATGTTCAACTACCAAAATGCTATGTAAGGGTTTTGAATCATCTTTTGATTTCGATCTCTTCGTCTTCTTGTTGCAACCTACTTAATCACCCCAGGCCTCGTCGGCAGGTGAGCTATTCCATGGGTCCTGTTCAATTTTTCGACATGTATTTTTCGGGCCTCAGTACGTCAAGTCCTCTTAAACGATGCTTATTGGGATGACGTAATATATTGAGCAAATTGTTTAAAAGAACTAACACCCTCACTACCCACCTGATCTTGCATGACATTCACTTCGTCGCATTCCTCTTTGACCCGTTTTCGATAGTCTTGGGCACCATTGACTAAAATTCCAACTAACTCACCAGTTTGACCGTGAAAGATTGCCGAACCGGAATTAATTTGAAAAGCATCAAGATTGGCACGAAAGCCTGTAGCAATCTTCTGGATTACAGAACCACCGTCATCAATTTTCTGAGGAAGACCAGATGGATGACCTATCATGATAAGGGGCTCTCCCACCTCTGGTTCAGTTCGAGCGATTTTGACAGGAGTATGGCCTTGAACTTTTCGATCCAACTTTATAAGAGCATAATCATTCTGAGAAGGCCCACCATTCTCCTGCTTCACGATTGAAGCGCAGTTATAAATTTCTTCCGTCAAGACAGTGACACTTGAATCATTTTCATGATTAACTTTATAATTAAAGACCCAAGATGCTTTTTTACAGTCCACCATGTTTTGAACACAGTGGCCGGCAGTGGCAATCAGGTCAGGTGCCACCAAAAAGCCAGAACAATAGGCCACGGAAGGTTGAAAAAAAAACCTTTCATTATGACAAAGATTAAATCTCTTTCCTAGAGATGGACCGTTAAGCTCTGTTGTTTTACCTTTACTCATCATTTGATTTTTAAGAATCATGGCCGCTCCACTTTGGGCCAATTCTTGATGAAAAGATGAAGCAACTATTGTGTCATGCCTATGATCTTCACCATAAACGACATAAGGGCGAGCTTCTCCAGTATTTATCCACATCATCACGCCAGCAAGACTTAAAAACTTCATTTTCATCTCATTCCTCCTAGACGAAGCATCTTTTATATAAAGAGTTCAGAGAAATTAAAATTTAAAAAAAGTAATAAGATATTTCAGTGAGGTTATATATTGTCAGATGGGATGGCCCTTACTGTTCAAGTGATAGGGCATAGCGCATTAGCCTGGTTGTGCTCGGTCACACTCGGAACAGGGGGGGGGCCGGTAAGTGGGAAGACCCATATTATTCTTGCTCTGACTCATGGAGAGATAAAAAAATAAAAAATCTCACACAATTACCAGTGACTGGCCGTCTTAAGTTTCATTAAAATAGGAACATGAGGAATATATGATTAAATTAAAGATTTTGTTGGTTGAAAATATTCATCCAGTGGCCAAACAGCGTTTGGAGGAAGATGGATTTAGTGTGGATCTGTTGACACATGCACCGGATGAAAGAGAGCTTTTAGAACTTCTTCCTAAGTATTCTGCTTTGGGTATACGTTCTAAGACTGAGATTTCAAAAAAAGTTCTCGAAGAGAATAAAAACATTTTGGCCATCGGTTGTTTTTGTATTGGTACCAATCAAGTTGACTTGCATGCTGCAAAATATGAAGGCATTCCTGTTTTTAATGCTCCTCACTCCAATACTCGAAGTGTGGCAGAACTTGTGATTGGTGAAATGATCGCCCTTTCGAGGCAATTAGGGGATAGAAACACAAAGGCCCATGTGGGTGAGTGGGTGAAATCTGCTGAAGGTTCTAAGGAAGTCAGAGGTAAAACTCTTGGAATCGTTGGATATGGACATATTGGAAGCCAGGTCAGTGTACTTGCTGAGGGAATGGGATTGCAGGTGGTGTTTTATGATGCCATAAAAAAACTACCATTAGGTAACGCACGTATCATGAATTCGTTAGAAGAACTGCTTTCCGTTTCAGATTTTGTGACTCTTCACGTGCCAGAAATTCCAGAAACAAAAAATATGATTGGTAAACGAGAACTCGCTTTAATGAAAAAGGGAAGTCATCTTATCAACGCAAGTCGTGGAACAGTGGTTGATATTGCTGCCTTAGTGGAAGCTCTTAAGAATAAACTTATCGGTGGTTGTGCTATTGATGTTTTTCCTGAAGAGCCGGCCTCAAATAAAGAAAAATTTCAATCTCCTCTTCAAGGTCTCCCAAATGTGATTTTAACTCCCCATATTGGAGGAAGCACAGAAGAGGCCCAAAGGGCGATAGGTTTTGAAGTTGCAGAAAGTTTTAGGCGTTATCTTAAAATTGGCTCTTCATCAGGAGCAGTTAATTTTCCAAACGTAGATCTTCCGGTTAAACATGGTACATCCCGTTTATTAAATGTTCATCGAAATGAACCAGGAGTGTTAGGAGAGATTAACAGTCTTATCTCAGAAGCTGGTGCCAATATTGAAGGGCAGTATCTATCAACAGATGATAAAATAGGTTATCTTGTGATGGATGTTCATTCTTCTCATGCTGAAGACCTTTGTATTCGTATTGAAAAACTTAAACGTTCAATCAGGACAAGAGTCGTTT
>CAMCZE010000105.1 GCA_945885655.1 Bacteriovorax stolpii
GTTTATGTTGAAAAAATATTTCTAATGATTTAAAGCTGCTAAGGCCATAAACCACATGTAACTGAACTCCAAGAGTGAGAACAAAGGCAATAAGTGGGGTAATAGTTGTGAGGATGGTAGAATGGCCATAAAAAATTTTGATACAGGAAAGTCCCACTCCCACACCTAAAAGGGAACTTAGAAATAAATAAAGTGAAACAACAAAATTTTTTGTTAAAAAGACTAGACCAATAAAAATGAGAACAAAAATAACAGGGAAAAGAATTTTTTGAATTTTGATCGACATGCCTGCTAAATGAGCATTGGTGTAACTGTCTCCGGCAAATGTGAGTTCAGGGAATTTTTTTTCAAAACGAGTAAAAAACTCAAATTTTTGACCATCTGACATGGAAGGAACTGTCATGACTCCTTCACTGGGCATAAGTGGTTTAAGTGAAGCAAATTCAGAACCATTTATTTCAGCAAAATCAAAAAAAGATGTTTCAGTTTCTGTAGTGAGGTTTGAAACGAAGATGATGTCCTCATTTTCAAAGTCATTTTGCAGTCTTTTTAATTCTTTATGATAAACGTCAGACAAGAAGAGTTCTTGTGGGTTTTCTTGTGGCAAATCAAAACTAAATCCAAAAAGGATGGCATTAAGGATAAGTAGAATGATTAAGGTGATTTTCATTGTGCTTGATTGATTTGGAATTCTAATTCAAATTTATCCTTGATCGTTGCCACTGAGATACTAGGATCAGGAATAAGAGTATCGGATAACTTAAAACTACTTTTCCCTTGGTAAACTCGAGCATCAGTTTTTATGATGGATATTCTTAATGGTATTTTTTGTCCTCTCACACTCATCTCTGCTGGAACCTCTTGAGAAAGTACGTTGAGAGTGATGCTAAGAATTCGAATAGTCATTTCTGGATATTTTTTATGATCCAAACATTCATTTTGAAGTTTTTCATCTCTGGCAGAAATGTTTGTATCAATGTCTTTGACTTTGAATTTCAGTACAACATCTTTGATCTCGTCTAGGTTTGCAGCTTTTTCATAGGTGATTTCACCTTCACGCACATAACCTTCAAAATCAGTGGTTATAAAGCCTAATTTCGTGGATTCCCCGATAAATTTAAAATAAGTATTATTTTGCCTCGCCTCATCATAGGAATTCGTTTTAAAACGAAAGGTTTCTCCCGAACACATGAGAGATATTAAGGAACTCAATAGGAAAAGCATGATGTATTTTTTCATGTCTTTATTTTAGTCTGGAGGGCGTAAAAAAGAAAAAGTATTTTACGACTCGATGCACACAGTTAGACTTTTCATCTTTTGAATAGTTTTGGCCAACATCGTAAGTGATCTTAAGATTAAGAGAGAAAAGGATCTTGAGCTGGCAGTTCTTTGACAGAGAAGAGTCCTTTGCAAACATAAAAGGACGGGTGATTAATAAGAGGCCAGGATTTTCAATCTAACAAAAGGATTTGACCATGTACGCCTTTCTTAAAGTTTCAATGTTCGTTGCTCTTTTTTCTTTGGCCTCTTGTGGTGATGATTCATCTTCAAAAAAGAATGCCCAAGCTTCACGTGAAGTAAATGAAGCCGTTTGTGAAGGCGTTGATTGTCTTGAAAACATTGATTGGAAAATCTTGATTGCGGGTAAGTCTTATCCGGATCATACACGAATTGTTGTGAATGGGATCGTTGTAACAGATGAATGTTTAGCGGGAAAAGCTTATGCAAAAATTGACCGTACTTCAGATGTGCTTGTGGTTAAACTTAAAAAGTTTTTTGTTCCTAGACCTGGGACAGTGAAGATCATGATCACTGACCTAGGTGAATGTAAACGTGATGACATTGATGTTGAATATCTTGCTAATGACAATGTTGCTTTTGATGTTGTGAAGAGTACGGAAATACCAGAAATCCTGATTAATTTATAATAAGATGTGGGCCTCATGATGGGGCCCATGTTTAGTCATTTAAAAGTTCTGTTAACCGGGAAAATGGTTCCATAAAAAATGGAGGCTTAGTCATAAGCCATAAAAAATCAGGTCGTTCACTAGAGAGCCATTCCCCACCAATAATGTTTCCATCAGCATCAAGATCCAGTTCATAAAGATAATTTTTCACTTGAGTGATTTGATTTTGTGTTCCAATGACTGGTTCCCAGAAATTGTTTGATTCGCTGATATAAGTTAAGTCTGATTTGACGACGATAACTTGAACAGTGCCTTTTGTGGCCTTAGAACCGGGTTTAATCGTTTTTATAACTTTTGTAACATAACTTTGAACAGGATGGTTCCAAACTTCTCTAAAACGATCTAAGTCGGCCAAGAGACCTTGTTTTCTTTTTCCAATTTTATTTCCTAATACAATATGGAAAGATCCAGCATTTAAATCCTTTTGGCAGTAATTGTTTCGTTCATGTCTTCCGGCCCGATTGCAACGAATACCCATTTGAAAAGTATTATCCACTTGGTGGTAGTAGGCGTAATAGTAACTAAGAAGTGCCTTGATATCCGATGAGCCGAAGGGGATTTTAAAACCATCGGGATTCATGAGAACTTTCCCTTTGGGCTCATTATGATTTATCGAGGCCGCTGCCCAACCGTGACAGATTCCTTCCCAGTCTAGGGCCTCTTTATGAGCAACTTTTTCAACTTCATTTTTTAAGGGATAGTTGTAATGACCATTTAAAAGATCGAACTTTTCGCTTGGAGATAGTTTTTCTAACTCATGAAGGTCCATGCCGAGAAGTTCATGTTTTTTCGGAGAGTTTAGATTAAATCCTTCTCGTCCTGGAGAGTTCCAACGATAGTTGATGCTTCCTACATTGAAGGGCCAATAATCTCCTGACCAAAATTTATTTTTACCGGCCGCTTTTCCTTCAAGAGGCAAAGATTCAAAATGAGTTTCAAAACGATGGAACATAATCGAAGGATCTGAAAGTTCACTCCATGCCTCTTTGATTCCTGCTTTTACGGGCAGGATGGAGATAAAACAAATAAAAAAAAGACCCAACGTTTTCATATATAACCCCAAGAGAAAATCTCTTTATTGCTTCTATAGAATTGATTTCTTTCTGGAAACGCGGGCATTAGAAGGTAACGACTTTTTACACCGGCTTTGCGTTAAAGTCCTAAAAATTCAGGATGATTAAAATATTTGTGAATAAGGCCTGACATGCGGGCCCCTCTCGCTCCATCCATGATTCTGTGATCAAAAGTGCAACATAGGCCCAGTTCGTCTCTGGCGTAGAGGACTCCATCATCGCGAACGACGGCCTTTTTTTCTACTTTTCCTAAGGCCATCACAAATGGAATATGGGAATAAGGTGCCAGAGGAACGAAGGCCGAACTAAAACCCAAACTTCCAATGTTAGTGATCATCATGCTTCCAAAACAGTCTCTTGGTACACCTAAACTTTTGATCGATAGATTTAACGTATAATTGATGAAACCGATAAAATCCAAAACATGTTTGGATAAAAATGCCGGGATAAGATTCCAGCTTTTTTTTATTTTTTTAAAATTAAGATCATCACCGGTCTTAATCGATTTTATGTTATAGTTTAGGTCACAAGCGATCTCTGTTATTTTTTTTTGATCAATATTTCTCACCACGTGACCTGATAGCTCTGACTCTTGATAGACAACATGAAAAAAAATATCGACATCTCGTCGTGGATAAATATTTCCAAGTCTCACGAGCGCATTGAGATCTGGAACTTCCTTGAGAACTTGTCCCATCACCAGACCCACATAATGAGTGATTGTGATCTTGTTTTGAGAGGTGGCATTGAGTTCAGCAATTTTTTTCATGGCAGGTTCTGCGTTGACACGCAGTTCGCAATAAACTTGTGAATCACCATTTGGACGCCAACTTCCTAACGAGATTTTTCTCCAAGCACTGAGCTTCCTGGCAGGTAGAAGATGAACGTTTTTTGAAATCATAACTTCATCGTTTTAAAAATGCGTGAGGTTTTAGAGATCTCAGACTTCATTTTAACTGCGCGGTAGTGGTTTTCATATTCGGGATGATTGGTGCCACAAATCTTATCCCAGATATTATAATAAATACCGTAATTAAACTTATGATACTTGTGATGCAGATTATGGTGTGTTGGAGTATTGAGAATCCACAAAAAGGGATGAGTAAAAAGATCTTTGTGCCAGAATTCGTAAGCGTTGTGCCCCCACATATTAATGTAGGACATAAAAGTATAAAATCCAAACAACCAGAAGGCCGGCATAGGAATCAGGAAGGCCGTGATATACCAAAATAGACCTTGAATGAAGGCCTCAACCGGATGAAATGAAAGTGCTGCAAAAGGTGAGGGAGGAGAGGATTCGTGATGAGCAAAATGAAAACGTCTCAAGGGTTTCCATTCATGCATAAGTCTGTGAGTGGCATAAAAATATAAATCATGAAACTGGTGCATGAGAAAAAAACTTAAGAAAAAATACCATTTGCCTCGCTGGTCCCAAACATAATACGTTTTTGTAATATCTAAACGATAACAAATATACAGGCCTGTACCCATGAGCAGAAAAATAAACAGAGTTAAAAAAGTGCGGCGTTTTTCTTTATTTATCTGTGCGAGAGTGGGTTTTGTTTCTAAGATTTGACGATGGGAGATGGTAGGGCCTAAGAACTTGTAAAAAAACCAATAAGCACCATAAGCAAAGATGATATTGTTTAAAACAAGAAAAAGGGACAAGAGGGCCATAAAAGTTAAAATTGTGGGGATGGTCAGCATGAGAATGCTTATAAGACGAGGCAAAATAATCCTCAAGTGTGTATAGTGCAAGGTGTAAAATATTCAACCGCCTTCACGGCGGGGCCTTAAGAAGGTATGTATCCGGCATGAAAAAAAGTCAGTTTATGATTATGGATTATCCAGGACTTGTGAAGTATTTTGCTTCTCCAAATCCTCTGTTTTTGCTTTTTTTTGTGATTCCATTATTTAGTTTTTTTCTTTATTTCACTCTACAAAGTGTGATGAACCCTTTCCTTATTGTGGCAGGTATCTTTTATTGGACTCTTTTAGAGTATCTGATCCACCGTTTTATCTACCATACTCATTTCTCAAACAAGATTTTTTATTATTTTTTTGGCTCCTTTCATCTTTATCACCACAAAAATATGGCCGACCATCGTATCCTAAATGCAGGATTTATTATGGTTTTTATCCTGGCCCCTTTTTTTGTCTCTCCTGTTCTGTTGATTACTCGTGACTCAGGAGTATGGGGATCGGTGGGTTTGGGTCTTACAATCGGTTATTACTTTTATGAGTGTGTTCATTACATTCTTCACTATAAAGTGTATGAAAAAGGGTACTTAAACTACATCCAGAAGTACCATCTTTACCATCATGACCGTGGCCCTCAAAAAAACTTTGGGAATACCTCACACTTTTGGGATATGATATTTGGTACATACGATGCTCGTTACAGGGATTATGAAATACCTGAATCGACTAAAAAAACCTTTATCACTCAAAAAAAAGTGACGTTTTCCCATGTTGAGGCCAGAAGCTAATTATTATCAGTACTTTTTTTTCGGGGGTATCCTCGGAGAAATACTCGAACTACCTTTCGTAGGAAATTACCTTAAAGAGAACAAAGAGCTTCTTACGGAAATGGGGATAACCGATATTGGGCACAAGACCCTTAGTTCTTTTCGGACTGCTGACCATAATGCTCAGCTCGTGAAAGATATTATCAATAAACAGTACAAAAAAAGTAAAAAGCCCCTGATTATTTTTTGTCATAGTAAGGGATGTTTAGAAGTTATGTTAGCGATGAAGGATAATGTGGAGTTTTTTGAACAAAAAGTTCATCGAATCTTTTGTGTCCAGCCGCCTTTTCAAGGTTCTGCCATTTCTACATTTTTTGCTCTTAAGTACATTTGTGGCGCATGGCCAGGTCTTAAATGCCTTAATAATATGTATTACTCTCAAGTCCTTCAAGAGGCCTTGGTGAAAAATAAAGTGAACCACAAATTTTTAAAAGAAAGAGTCGTTGTGATCCGTGGATACAAGAGTATGACGAGGGAAGTTTCTTGGATTATTATGCCATCGCACTTTATCTTAGGTCGAAAAGGGCGCAGTGATGGTTTAGTGCATTTTGCTGATCAGATGATTCCTGAGGCCCAGTATAGGGAGTTAATCTTAGAACTTGATCATGCAGATCTTTTTACTAATAAACGGCTTTCAAGAAAGACTAAAGACTTTAGAAAAGGGCTTATGTCCAAACTTATTAATTGGAGCCTGACTCATCCAGTAGAAAATGATCGTTTTCCTGAAGAGATCGCTGAATGGGTGAAGTTGCCTCATAAAAAGATCAAAAAAAAATCCAGAGCAATCGCTTAGTTTTATAATGGCCATAAAAGTCAATAATCCATATCTTCTTCTACTGATAAGGCCAGAATCTCTTTAGCATCATAATCAGCAGCAGTGGCATCATTGGTGAAAATAATCTCTCCTCTGATCGTACTTAATTCAGATTCAATATCCTTAAAATAATTTTTATTCGTTTGCTGATTTTTTAGATTAAAATAACTATGGCCTCGGGCCAGTACCTCCTTGGCCACCTCTTTCATCCATAAAATATCGGCCACAGGTTCTTCCAAAAGAGATGGGGAAGAGAAGGTGAGGATGAAGCTATTTTTATGTTCATGATCAATCACCACTGGATCAACTTGCTGTTTTTGAATGGTCGTAATTTTTTCGTTTTTTTCCCAATCAAAACGGTCTTGGTTATGATGATTGACAAAAAAAAAGTACAACAAGGCCAGCGATAGGAACAATTTCTGGGATGCGCATAAGACCCTCCCCGTGCTAAGGACTATTTAAAACCTACTTTTGATTCTGCACAAGAGAGGGATCAATGAATTAAGGTAGGATTGAGTTTAAAAAAAGACTAACAAAAGAGCAGGGGAATGTGATCTCAAGCCTTTGTGATAAGAAACATGCCATCCCGAACAGGAAGAAGAGTTTTAACATACCCTTCTAAAGATTTTGCCATCTCATTATGACAAATAATGGAATCGGTCTGTTTATCAAGTCCTGGAGTGAGAATTTTTCCAGACCATAGAGTATTATCGACGATGATGATTCCTCGAGGAGAAAGATGCTGAAGAGACCATGTGAGATAGTGGGGATAATTATTTTTATCAGCATCAATAAAGATTAAATCAAATGTTTGCTCAATGGTACTTAAGGCCTCAGGACCTGATTTTAAAATGGATTGGATTTTGTTTCCATGGGGAGAGCGTTTCCAAAAAGATTTGGCCAACTCTGTAGTGTGAGGATTAATGTCGATGGTGATTAGTTTTCCATCTTCAGGAAGTTGTTCGGCCATCACCAGGGCCGAATATCCAGTGTAGGTTCCAAGCTCCAAAATATTTTTAACTTGGCCCAGTTTAATCAAGAATGTGATCACTGAAGATTCCATCTCACCAATGAGCATATTGCTACCATGGATAGATGTTCTGGTATGGGTCTCTAATTCCCGCGCGAGTTCTGAAGGACGAGTCGAGTGGGCGATACAGTAATCTTGAATTTGAGAGGTTATGAGGTTCACGAAGTTCCTTTTACGGCAATTTAGCGTTTCATTTTAAGTTTTTGAAGACGAGGAGAGTCATAGACGTTACTTCAAGTTCTCTTTATAATAAACTGAATCAGGAGTTTTTTACGAAACAATAACGATCCTCATTATTGTTATGAAACGGCGATCAAGGAAAAATAATTGAAAGACCTTCCTTATCTTGACATTCATACTCATTGTCGTGCTGATGCTTCTGAGAACATCAACGTAGAGTGCCTTTCGGTCGAGGAGCTTCATCAAGAAAAGAAGGCCCGAGATTATACCTCAGCGGGAGTTCATCCTTGGTGGCTAGAAGATTACACAACGATTGAGATTGAAAAGTTTCAGTCTCATGTGCAAAAACTCGCGGAAGATGGAAAACTTTGGGCCATAGGCGAAACTGGCATTGATCGCATGTATCCCGAATTTTTAGAACAGCAGAAAAAACTTTTTTCTTGGCATTTTGAGCTGGCGGAAAAATATCATCTTCCTCTTGTGATTCATAACGTACGTGCCGGATCAGATTTTTTAGAAATTCTAAAAAAGAATAGGCCCAGTACAGCTTGGATTTTTCATGATTACCGAGGTAATGAAGAACTGATGAAAGATCTTATGAGGCTACACCCCCAGTGCTATTTTTCTTTTGGGCTCTCTTTAGATAATTCCCAACAGATCAGAGAACTTCTTCCTCATGTGCCTTTAACAAACTTATTTTTAGAAACAGATGCCCAGAAACATTTAGATATTCAGGATATTTATATCCGTGCCAGTGAGCAGCTCAAGATGGATGTAAGTTTTTTAAAGTCTCAGATCTGGTTTAATTTTAGAAAAATAAGTCCTCTTCCTCAATAAAGGTGTTGTATGAAAAAATTGATTTTTCAAGCGATCTTCTTTGCCTCCTTTACTGCTTTTTCCGCCGAACAAGAAGTTCAGTTCATTTATTATGGAACTGAAGAAGATTATGAGGCCTATTATGCTTGTTCCTATGCCTCTGATCAGGCCGACATCTATCTTAAATCGATGGGTGCTACAGACATCAAGATTGATTGTAAGGGAGGCTTACGAGGCCCCTATGACTGGCATGATCCTTTAAAACTTGTGGCCTCTTTTAACTACGCTCCTTTAAGTCAGGAGGTTGAAATTAAGTCGGATCATCTTTTCACCGCATGTGCCATGAATACACGAATGATTAAAGAATTTGTCAAAGTGATCCCCGGAGTCTCAATACTTGAAAAAAGAGATAAGTGTGGGCATCCGAGAAATCCTTTTTATTTTAAGCTCTTAATAAATCGGTAAAACAGATTGCTGTACACCGTGTCAACGTTTTAGATCACAAGCATGTCGGACATTTTGTGGAACAGTTTCTTAAACTGTGGTTTAGCATTTTTTTGGAAAACGTTTAAAAGACTTTTAGTTTTAGAAAATTCGGATCTGTAGATGCAAGTTTCAGAGGTCTCATCTTTTTGGCAGGCCAAATTAATTTCTTTAACCGTTTCTGGTAAAACGTTTGAGAAGTTTTTTATTTTTTCTAGGTCCCGTTGTCCGTCCACGTAATCACTAAATATTTCAAGCATTTTGCTGTAAACATATTTGACCATTAATAGACGATCTTGTGAAAAATAGTAGTTTCTTTTTAGCACATCTCCACAAAAGATCAGATCATTTGGAACAACCTTAGTGCTCTCATCGACGTTAATTTCTAGGGCCTCAATCTTTGCCTCATGGCCTTCCAAAATCCTCAATGTATCCTGTCGACATTTAGTCCCACGACTGGCCTCTGTAAGGTAAATAAGATCAAGAACGAGGGTATCTTTTGAATATCTCATGTCACGATTTTTATCGACTTGAGTAAGAAGTGATGAAAGGACTTTTTGATTGGACATTTTAACGGCCGATGCAATCTTTTTAATATGCCCAAGGCTTAACTTCCCTTCATTAGAGATTTTTTTAATCGCCCATCCATTGATATGGATTTTATTATCATTTTTTTCAGTTGGATTCACTAGATACGTGATCTTGCCTGAGGTCACGGTCGCATAATCTTTTGAACCCGTGTTAAGGGCCCTATCAGCACCACATTTTCGCGCCTCAATTCTTAATTGCTCATCGTAGTTTTTTGGAATTTCGGATGCCGTAGGATGAGTCTTTTTGATTTTAATTTCACAAATCACATCAAAATCAAACGTAGGAAGCTCATGATAAACAAGCACTGGAGCATCTTCTTTTAAAGGCATGAGTTTTGAATGTTTTGTCACATCAACACTGCCGCAGCCAACCAATAAAAATGCAAGACTTGAAACCAAAACCTTAAACA